>NZ_JBHVFF010000368.1:0-7018 GCF_042801895.1 Streptomyces sp. NPDC057543
GCGGTCCTCGGCGTTGTAGATCTCCTGCAGCGCCTTCTTCGCGCCGGGCTGGGCCGATTTCGGCAGGGAGTTGATCACGTTCCGGGCTTTGTGAACCCAGCACCTTTGATATCTGGCCTGCGGAATGGGCGGCCCGGAGGGCGGCCGCCACGGCAGGCGCCTAGCGCGTCCACAGCGCCAACGAAATGTTGCGATTCTCGGCCGCCCTGTAGGGCGACCGCCACCACGCCGTTGCCGTCGACGTAGGCTCACAGGCTGATGATGCGATCCTCGGCCGTATGACGGCGATGTTCCCGGCGCACGCCCATCGGTTCGAGCAACCCGGGCCTACCCGGACCGGCCGACCACACCGCCAACGCCACCACCGCGTTGCCCTGGTCGTCGTACGCGACCAGGCACCGGGCGTCGGCGTACGGCAATCCGGCATCCACGAGGCATTTGTGTCAGGATCTCTGAACGACCCCGCCGGGGCCATGGCCATTGCCCGCGGGGCCCACGCGGATCGTGCGGAAGTAGTCGTAGGACACGTGGGCGGTGCGGACCGGATCGGGCTGCTGGTCCCTCTCGATGATGTAGTGGTGATGGGGCAGCTGCCGCAGGTTGGCGAAGATCCCCGCGAAGTCGATCTCGCCCTCTCCCAGGTCGGTCTCGACGCTGTTCCGCGGTGCGCCGTCCTTGACGTGGAGCATCGGGAACCGCTTCTCGAACGACCTGAGGTAGGGGGCCGGGTCCGCACCTGCCCGCAGGATCCAGTAGAGGTCCATCTCGAACCAGACCAGATCCGGGTCGGTCTCCTCCAGCCACACGTCGAAGAGAGTCTGCCCGGACTGCGGATCCGCGTGGAACTCGTTGTCGTGCAGGTGGGCATACCAGCGCAGCCCTCGGGCCCGGGCGGCCTCGCCCCACTGGTTCATCTCCCGCGCCATCGCACGGTAGCCCTGGGCGGTCTGGGCGCCGTCCATGTAGGAGACGCCGACATACTCCTGTCCGAGCGCCACCGCGTTGTCGAAGGTCTGCTGCGCCCGGGCGCCCCGGAAGTCGCCGGGGTTGTGGTGACTGCCGATCACCCGCAGTTCGTTCGCATCGGCGATCCTGCGGAACTGCTCGGCGCTGCGCCCGCCGTAGGTGTAGGCCGGCTCGATCTCGGCGTAGCCCGCGTCGGCGATCATCTCGAGTGTGCCCTCGGGATCGACGGCGAGCATGTCGCGCACCGAGTAAAGCTGGAGACCGATGCGGCCTGCCGGAACCCGTCTGCCCGCGCCTCCGGGGGCCGGTGCTGCCAGCGCCGGCCAGGCCTGCGATCCGGCGGCCAGAACGGCGGCGGAGACCGCTGCTCCACGGAAGAATTGACGGCGACTGTGCGACTTTCCTTGAGTGGAGTTCATCTTTGTCCCTCTCTCGGTGAAAGTTGAGAGGATGCTATGGACACATCAACTGCTCGCACAAGGTCTCTGACATCGATCGCTCTTAGAGCTCACGCAGATAGGCCGTAGAGCGCTCCGGGTAGTAGTACAGGCACAGGCATCCTGGAGATCACGAAGCTGCGACGCTCTGTGATTCCTGGGAATGCCTGTACTGCCGTCATGGCTGACCGACCCACTCTGGGACCAATTCTCGGCACTCCTGCCGAAGCGACCGGTCTACGCTCCAGACCATCCACTGGGCTGCCACCGCCCGCGGATCAGCAATCGGATCATCTTTGACAAGCTGCTCCAACTCCTGCGGTTTGGTTGCTCCTACGAAGCCATAGCCGACTCGACCTGCTCGGCCACCACGATCCGCAACCGCCGTGACGAGTGGATCCGACTCGGTATCTTCAGCCGGCTCAAGCAGATCGCCCTGCGGGCGTACGACCGGATCGTCGGCCTCGTGCTCGACCAGATGGCCATCGACGGATCGATCACCAAAGCGCCCGGAGGCGGGGAAGCTGCCGGGCGATCACCGTCGATCGAGGCAAACAAGGCTTGAAACGCTCTGGCATGACGGATGGTTACGGAATGCCTCTGGGTCGCGTCCTGGCCGGCGCGAACCGCCACGACTCCACGCTTCTTGCCCCGACGCTGGAGCTTCTCGACGGCCTCGGGCCCTTGCCTGGCTACATCACGGTGCACTTGGACGCCGGCTACGACTTGGCCACGACGCGTACCACCCTCAGCGAACGCGGCCTCCACGGCCAGATAGCCCACAAGGGCGAGAAGGCGCCCATCCAGGTCACCCGGCGCTGGCACATCGAACGCACTCACGCCTGGCAGAACGCCTTCCACCGGCTTGCGCGTTGCTACGAACGCCGAACCAACGTCATCAACGCCTACTTCGACCTCGTCGACACCATCATCACCGTACGTAGCCTTATGCGCCGCGCCTGGACCACTCATCGCTGGGACAGCCGCACCGTCCGCCGACCCTGACCCCAGTCACAACACCGCCACGTACACTCCAGGGACCTGCCTCAGCAACCGCTCCTAGGTTCCTTTGGCCGGCTACAGCCGTGTGTCACGGGTAGACCGTCTTCCATTTCCCGAATCGTTCCGGCAGGTCACACCCGTGCACGCGCCTGTACACATGCGGACACCCGGGCGCTTGATCAATTGCCGCGCGGACTCACTCACCAGAGGCAGTCCCACGGGACATCTCCTCGCTCTGACTTTCCGCGAGTTGGCCGTCTACCGCTTCTCCGAGGCGCGGCGATCGCCGTCGTACTGGTGAAGGAAGCGGCGGACGTGATGCATCGGCACCCTCAACGCCCGGACGCCACGCGCTGGGCACCGGCGGTGGACGTCGTCCGACCGCCACCGCGCCAGGCGTAGTTGATGAACCGAAGAAGTACTGGAGCTGTCTTCCGACACGCGGCACCTCACATTCCCGATCACGCGCGATTGGTCCAATTTTGGGTCTCTAATGGCGTCTGAAAGTTTTTGCCCCGTCAGGTGTCCTGCTCCGCTCCCCGTTCTCCCGGGGATTCGGCGGGATCATTTGTGAGGAGAGGTGTATCCACAGATGAGCGCTCATGTTCGTGGACATAGTGATCCCCCGTTGTACCGCGTCGGCCGTAAGTGGCCCGCTGCCGTGCCCAGCGCGACTGACAGCAGGGCCACCTCGGCCCGCGTTCCCGTTCCGGCCGGCCCGGCGGGCTCCGGCAGGAGACGTTGGGGGCGGCGCTTCGAAACAACCGCGGCGGTGTGCACACTGCTGTCCGGGTATGCGCTGGTGGCCGTGGCTGCAACACCCGTAGCCGCCGCTCCGGCGGAAGCGCTTGCGGCGGCCCCGGTGAGTCAGACCTTCAGTTTCACCGGCGCGCCGCAGTCGTACACCGTCCCGGCGGGGGCATTGGTGACGATCACCGCGGATGGTGCCGGCGGCACGGACAATACTGGCACCAACTGTGCCGCCTTTACCGGGACGGGCGGGCCCGGGGCGCGGGTCGTCACCACGCTGCCGCCCACCGTCTCCTCGACCACCTACACCGTCAACGTCGGCGGCACAGGCAGCAACAGCGGCAACAGCTGCCCAGGCACTGGCGGCGCCGGCGGGTTCAACGGGGGCGGTGCCGGCGGCAGCACCGACTCCTCGGGCAGCGGAGGCCCCGGAGGGGGCGGGGCGTCCGGTGTCAACGTAGGCACCGGCCTGCTCGTTGTGGCGGGTGGTGGCGGTGCCGCAGGCGGCCCTGGATTGAACGAAACCAGCGGGGACGGGGGCAAGGGTGGGACGCCGAACGCCACCGCTGGTACCGCGGGACAATCCAGCGGTGACGGCAGTAACGGTGGGGGAGGTGGTGGCGGTGGCAGTACCAGCGCCAACACCGTCGGTGCCGGTGGTTCTCTCGGCCTCGACAGCGGCTGTACGGCCACAGCGGGCATGCAGGGGGGAAGCTTCTCCGGCAGCATTGTCGGCACCGGAGGTGCTGGAGGCGGCAACTTCGGCTGCATCGGCGGAGGCGGCAGTAGCGTGGGGGCCGGCGGGGGCGGCGGGGCCGGTTACTACGCCGGCGGAGGCGGCGGCAGCGACGCCAACCTCGGCGGATTCTCCGGTGGGGGTGGAGGAGGCGGTGGTAGTAGCTTCGCCACCCCATCAGGCAGCGGGACCAACTACACCACCTCCGTGATCGGCACAGCCAATCACAACGGCCAGGTGATCATCTCCTACACCGTAGTCACGCCCTCTCTGACCGTCGCCAAGACCCACACCAAGCACTTCACCCAAGGCAAGGACGGCGTCTACACCATCACCGTGCGCAACAACGGATCTGGCCCAACCGACGGCACCACGGCTACCGTCCATGACACCCTCCCCGCAGGACTCAGGGCTGACAGCATCACCGGTACGGGATGGACCTGCAGCCGCACCACCCTCACCTGCACCCGCAGCGACGTCCTCCCCGCCGGGAGCAGCTACCCGCCCATCACCCTGAAGGTCGACGTCTCCTGCAGGGCCCACGCACACGTCACCAACACCGCCACCGTCACCGGAGGGGGCGACACGACCGCCCACACCGCCACCGACCGCACCAAGATCAGGCATAACAAGCATTGCCACAACGAACACTGGTGACAGCCTCGCGCCGGTAGCGTCACTGTTGCCGGTCATCGACGGCCTTCTCGCACGGCTTTCCCCGCTCCAGTACGGCCACATCAGCTTCCTGGGCCGGCACGCGCCCACCCGACCTTGGGCAGATACCCCCTGCGAGTGCGAAGGCCCCGGCCGTCCCGTGATGGGTTGGTCCCGGAGTGCATCCGGTCAGCCATCCTGGCGGTACAGGCACGGGGCCTGTTGATCACAGAGCGTCATAGCTCCTTGATCACCAGGCCCCGCGCCTGTTCTACTGCCAGGGCAGCTCCACGCGCCTTATCCGCGTGAGTACTTAGTACGCGGCTGGATCCGGCAGGCCGAGGTGGACGCCGGCGAGCGTGACGACCGGCTGACCACCGACGAGCGAGCGGGACTCGCGCCGCTGCGCAAGGAGAACGCCCAGCTCAAGCGGGCGAACGAGGTTCTGCGGACGTCCTCGGGATTTTTTGCGGCGCAACTCGACCCGACCCGGCCCAGGTGATCGAGCTCCTTACCGAGCATCGAGCCCCGGGAGTCGAGTGCGTACTTCGGGAACTGCACATCGCCGCGCGTGGACGACCTAACCTACGCGCCCGCCTCGGGCCGGTACGTGCGCATGCAAGGCATCAAGCGCACGTCGTCCTTCGGCTGTTCGCTCCGGCGATTCGAGGTCCGGGCCGCGAGCCCGGAGTCGAACCGGGGCTGCCGTGCGACGCGTCCCCTTTTTCTCCGTGACGACCGCGGGATTGCTCATACGCCCCGCCCCTTCTCAACGAGCCTGGCGAGACGAGCACTTGGCCGGGAGATGGTCGCGGTCCGGGCGACCGACGTTCGGTGCGGGCCAGGGCCGGGCGCGGGAGGCAAACCGTACGCCTGCGGGCTTCTCGCCCGGGCCGTCACGCCGTGGGGAAGGGGACGGGGTGGACATCGATCTCGTGCATGCGCTTGGCGTAGTCCCGGTAGCGGCGGCGGGCTTCGCCGCGCCGGCCCGCCGCGGAGAGTGCGGCGATCAGTCCGAGGTGGGCCGACTCGTCGTAGCCGTCCTCGCCGATCAGGCGCAGGTACCAGCCGGCTGCCGCGTCGTAGCGGTCCAGCCGCAGGCAGCGGCGGGCGAGGGTACGGACGACGTCGCGGTGCAGCTCGGCGAAGGCCGCGCGCGGGCGTTCGCTCCACTCCCCGGTGAGCTCGCCGTCGTCGCCGAAGTCGCCGGTGTACATGCCGACGACCACTTCCAGGCGCGCCACCATGTCGACGCCGGCCGCCGTGTCCCGGTTGCCCTCGATCGCGGCGTTCGCCGCGATGGCCGCACGGGCCGCGTCGTGGAACCGGACCGTGTCGAGGACGACGTGCCCCGTGTTGAGCCGCACGCTGGAGGGATCGGTGACCAGAAAGCGGTTGGCCGGATGCCGCCGCGCCGGGTCGAGGACCGCGCGAACCGTCGAAATCAGCACCGAAAGACGGCGGTTGGCCACCTCCGAAGGTGCCTGCGGCCACAACAGGGCGGCGAGCGCGTTCCGGGTGACCGGTCTTCCCAGCTGACCCGCCAGCACCTTGACGAGCTCACGGGCCTTCCGCGACTGCCATCCGGCCGGGGGGACGGGGGTTCCGGAGAGCAGTACCGCCAAGTGGCCCAGGGTCTGCACGGCAACCTCGGGGACCGGCGGCGGACCGATCGCCGCCAGCGGCCCGGCGATGTGCCAGACGTCGTCGCACACCCCCAGCCGGTGCAGCCGCTGCCAGGCGACGTCCTCGGACAGCCGGTCGCCTGCGTGGCGCGCCCGCAGCAGTGCGTTGGTGGCCAGTGCCACCTCGTTGCCCGTGTCGGCCCAGACCGCGGCCGCCTCCACCAGCCCGGCGGCACGGCGTGCGGTAGGGCGCCCCGGCATCGCGGCCGAATCAAACCGGTATGCGGCGAGCGCGGCGAGTTCCATCGCCTCGGCCAGCCCGGCCGGGTCGCGGCGGCGGCCGGCCTCCGAGCGGACGTCTGCGGCGTACTGGGCGGCCGAGGCGGTGTCTCCGCTGCACAGTGCGACCCAGCCCGCGGCCAACTCGCCGGTGACCGGCCCGGCGGCGCTCGGAAGCGTGAGGGACAACTCCGCGTACCGCGCCGCCTCGCCCGGATCGTCGGCGTAGCAGGTACGCGCCAGCCCCGCCCATGCTTGCGCCACGACCTGGGCGTTGCCATCCGGCTCGGCCATCGCCACGGCCTCGCGGTAGGTCGCCGTCGCCTGCCAGGCGGAGCCCCGGGTCAGGTGCACCCGGGCGATCATCAGCAGTCCGAACGCGGCCAGCGGTGAGCCCTCCCGCTGCCACAGGGTGAGCGCACGATCGGCGTCGGTGCGGGCGGCGTTGAGATCGCTGAGCCCCAGCCAGGCCTCGGCGCGGTTGTGCAGGGCCAGTGCGAGCAGCGTCTGCTGGGGGGCGCCCTCACCGAGGCGGATAGCCTCGGTGAGGGCGTCGACCGCCTCGCGCA
>NZ_JBHVFF010000369.1:0-7001 GCF_042801895.1 Streptomyces sp. NPDC057543
TGCAACGTCGCACCGATGTCCGACGTACGCGTCGTCGTCATCGACTGCACCGACACCGGCGCATCCCCGCCCACCGCAACCGACCCGACCTGGATCTTGCGGCTGACCCGCCGGTCGGCGAGCTTGGTCGGAACGGACGGAATTCCGAGAGAAATCGCAGTCATGCGGTGAGCATCCCCAAGGTGTGGATCGAGGTCCCGAGATCGGCGGGCTCCGGGTTCCGAGGTTACGTCACCGGCGGCGGCCCGGAGCACACCGCGTGCGGGAGTGCCGCGTGCAGGGGACGCCCCGGACACACGCTGTGTACCGGGTCGTCACCCTTCGTGCACCGGGCCGTCCGGGAGGTCAGGAGATCTTGACCGGATTGACGATGTCGGCCACCAGCACCAGCAGCGTGAAGCAGATGAAGACACCTGCGACGACATAGGCGACCGGCATCAGCTTGGCCACGTCGAAGGGGCCCGGGTCGGGGCGCTTGAAGACGCGCGCCACGTTGCGGCGCAGGGCCTCCCAGAGCGCTCCGGCGATGTGTCCGCCGTCGAGCGGGAGCAGGGGCAGCATGTTGAAGAGGAACAGCGAGAGGTTGAAGGCCGCCAGCAGGAACAGCATCATCGCGATCTGGTTCTGCGCCGGCACGTCCAGCGCCATCACCTCGCCGCCGATCCTGGCCGCGCCGACAACACCCACCGGGGAGTCGGCGGCTCGCGGGCCGTCACCGAAGGCGGCGTCCCACAGGCCGGGGATCTTGGACGGGAGGGCGATGATCGAGTCGACACCGTTATCGATCATGTCTCCCATCCGGACGACCGAGTCACCGAAGGAGAGCGGCACGATCTCGGTCTGGGCGGCGAAGCCGAGATAGCCGGCCGTCACATACTCACCGGCGATCGCATCTCCGTTGGAGTCCTTCTTCGCCACGGCGTTCTTCTTCAGCACGGCGTGGAGGGTCTGCTCCTGACCGTCGCGCTGGACCGTGATGGTCGCGGGGCCGATGGTGTCGCGGATCCTCTCGGAGAGCGTCGCCCAGTCGTCGACCTTCTGGCCGTCGAAGGCGACGATCTTGTCGCCCTTCTTGAGTCCCGCCGCCTGTGCGGGCGAGACGGCGTCGGACTTCTTGCAGGTCTCGCGGTTCTCGCTCTGCGGGATCACGCACTTCTGGACGCCCGCGACCTCGGTGGTCTGGGTCTGGAAGCCGAAGGACATCGCCACACCGAGGAAGATCGCGACGGCGAGGACCAGGTTCATGAACGGTCCGGCGAACATCACGATGACGCGCTTCCACGGCTTGCGCGTGTAGAAGAGGCGTTTCTCGTCGCCCGGTTCGATCTCTTCGAAGGCCGCGGACCTGGCGTCCTCGATCATGCTTCGCCACGGTGATGTGGACCGCGCCTCCAGGCGCCCGTCCGGTCCCGGCGGGAACATGCCGATCATGCGGATGTAGCCGCCGGCCGGGATGGCCTTGATCCCGTACTCGGTGTCGCCCTTCTTCCGTGACCAGATTGTCGGTCCGAAACCGACCATGTACTGGGGGACGCGGATACCGAAGAGCTTCGCGGTCGACAGGTGACCCAGCTCGTGCCAGGCGATCGAGAACAGCAGGCCGATGACGAAGACGACGATGCCCAGAATCGTCAACAGGACCGTCGAAATACTCATGCGCGCGCCTCCGCTGTCGCTTTCGCCGAGAGTTCACGGGCCCGGGCGCGTGCCCAGGTCTCCGCTTCGAGGACGTCTGCGACCGTGAGCGAAGTTCCCGTGGCGGGGGTGCCGTGTTCGGCCACCACCGCGGTGACCGTATCCATGATTCCGTTGAACGGCAGCCGTCCCGTCAGGAATGCGTCGACGCATTCCTCGTTCGCGGCGTTGAACACGGCCGGGGCGGTGGCGCCGAGCGTGCCCACGTGCCTGGCCAGTCCGACGGACGGGAAGGCCTCGTTGTCGAGGGGGAAGAACTCCCAGCTGGACGCCTTCGACCAGTCGAAGGCGGGTGCGGCGTCCGGGATGCGCTGGGGCCAGCCGAGGCCGATGGCGATCGGGCCCCGCATGTCCGGGGGTGTGGCCTGGGCGAGGGTGGAGCCGTCGGTGAACTCGACCATGGAGTGGACGTACGACTGCGGGTGGACCACGACCTCGATCCGGTCGAACGGGATGTCGTAGAGGAGATGCGCCTCGATGACCTCCAGTCCCTTGTTGACCAGGGTGGCGGAGTTGATCGTGATGACCGGTCCCATGGCCCAGGTCGGGTGCGCGAGGGCCTCCTCGCGGGTGACGTTCACGAGTTCGCTCCTGGTACGTCCCCGGAAGGGGCCGCCGGATGCGGTGACGACGAGCTTGCGTACGTCGGCGCGGGTGCCCGCGCCGAGCGCCTGGAAAAGGGCGGCGTGCTCGGAGTCGACCGGGATGATCTGGCCGGGCTTCGCCAGCGCCTTCACCAGCGGGCCGCCGACGATCAGCGATTCCTTGTTGGCCAGGGCGAGCGTGCGACCCGCTTCGAGCGCGGCGAGCGTGGGGGCGAGACCGATCGATCCGGTGATTCCGTTGAGCACGGTGTGGCAGTCGCCGGCGGCGAGCTGGGAGGCGGCCTCGGGGCCGGCCAGGATCTCGGGGAGCGGCTCGCCCGTCCCGTACTGCGCGCGCAGCGCCTCGCGGAGGGCCGGTACGGCGTCCGGTGCGGCGACGGCCACGGTACGCACCCGCAGCTGCCGGGCCTGCTCGGCGAGGAGGGCGACCCGTCCGCCCGCGGCGGAGAGCCCGGTGACGCGGAAACGGTCGGGATTGCGCAGCACCAGGTCGATGGCCTGGGTACCGACGGAACCGGTGGAGCCGAGGATGACGAGATCCCGGCGGCCTTCCGCGGCGTCGAAGACGAGGTGCGGGTCGGCGAGGGGGGCAGGGCTGTCGCTCATGCCCCCCATTGTTGCCGCATAGGCTGTGCGTGTGGACAGTGCGTCCCCCGCGCCCGCCCGGAGCGGTCCGCCGGGGCGGGCTCAACCCGTGGCGGGACGAATGCCGCCCCCCGATTCCGGATTGCCGGCCGTCCCCCCTTACCAAGTGGGTCGCGGGTCAGCGAATGGGCCGGTGGACGTCGTCCCGGACGGACGGCCCCGGGGTGGCGTCGGCGATCCACGGTCCTTCGCCGCTCGGGTCGATGATGCCGTCCTCCAGCCAGGTGTAGGTACCCGACAGGACGCCGTCGACCACGCGCCGGTCGAGATCGTCGGTGTTGGACCACAGTCGGGTGAAGAGTTCCTCGACCCGAACGCGGGACTGGCGGCAGAACGCGTCGGCGAGCTGGTAGGCCTCGCGGCCGTGGTCGTCGCAGGAGCGCAGCAGTTCGGCGCGGACACAGGCGGCGCTCATCGCGAAGAGTTCGGCGCCGATGTCGACGATCCGGCCGAGGAAGCCCTGCTTGGTCTCCATCCGGCCCTGCCAGCGCGACATGGCATAGAACGTGGAGCGCGCGAGTTTGCGGGCGGAGCGTTCGACGTAGCGCAGGTGGGTGGAGAGATCCGGGTGGCCGGACGGGTTGAACTCCCCGTACGTACGCGGGAGTTGTCCCGGTCCCGAAACGAGTTTGGGGAGCCAGCGGGCGTAGAAGCCGGCTGCGTTCGCGCCCGCTTTCGCCTTGGCGGAGAGGGGTTTGTCGGGGTCGATGATGTCTCCGGCGACCTTCAGGTGGGCGTCGACGGCCTCACGGGCGATCAGCAGGTGCATGATCTCGGTGGAGCCCTCGAAGATCCGGTTGATCCGCAGATCGCGCAGGAGTTGCTCGGCGGGGACGGCCCGTTCGCCCCGGGCCGCGAGGGACTCAGCGGTCTCGAAGCCCCGGCCGCCCCGGATCTGGACCAGCTCGTCGGCCATCAGACAGCCCATCTCGGAGCCGTAGAGCTTCGCGAGAGCCGCCTCGATCCGGATGTCGTTGCGGTTCTCGTCGGCCATCTGGGAGGAGAGTTCGACCACCGCTTCGAGCGCGAACGTGGTCGCGGCGATGAAGGAGATCTTGGCGCCGACGGCCTCGTGCCGGGCGACCGGCCTGCCCCACTGCTCGCGCACCGCCGACCACTCACGGGCGATCTTCAGGCACCACTTCCCGGCGCCGACGCACATCGCGGGAAGCGAGAGCCGTCCGGTGTTGAGCGTGGTCAGGGCGATCTTGAGCCCCGCGCCTTCGGGGCCGATGCGGTTCGCGGCGGGGACCCGGACGCGGTGGAAGCGGGTGACGCCGTTCTCGATGCCGCGCAGGCCCATGAACGCGTTGCGGTTCTCCACGGTGATGCCCGGGGAGTCCGCCTCGACGACGAACGCGGTGATGCCGCCCCTGTGGCCCTCCGACTTCGGGACACGGGCCATCACGACGAGCAGGTCGGCGACGACACCGTTGGTCGTCCACAGCTTCACGCCGTCGAGGATGTAGTCCGATCCGTCCGGAACGGCCGAGGTGGCGAGCCGGGCCGGGTCGGATCCGACGTCCGGCTCGGTGAGCAGGAACGCCGAGATGTCGGTGCTGGCCAGCCGGGGCAGGAAGGCGTCCTTCTGCTCCTGGCTGCCGAAGAGCTTCAGCGGCTGCGGTACGCCGATGGACTGGTGGGCGGAGAGCAGCGCGCCGATCGCCGGGCTGGCGGAGCCGACCAGGGAGAGGGCCTTGTTGTAGTAGACCTGGGTCAACCCCAGGCCGCCGTACTTCGGTTCGATCTTCATCCCGAGCGCGCCCAGTTCCTTGAGGCCGTTGATCACCTCGTCGGGGATCCTCGCCTCACGCTCGATCAGGGCGCTGTCGATCCTGGTCTCGCAGAAGTCGCGCAACCGGGCGAGGAACGCCTCGCCGCGCCGGACGTCGTCCACCGGCGGCAGCGGATGCGGATGGATCAGGTCGAGACGGAAGCGCCCGAGGAAGAGTTCCTTGGCGAAACTGGGCTTGTGCCAGTCCTGTTCGCGCGCGGCCTCGGCCACTTGACGCGCTTCACGCTCGGTGACCTTGGGCGTGTTCTTCGGTGCGGATGGTGCGGACATGAGGAGCTCACCTCGCCGCGTTGTGGGTGGGCGGACGCGGCCGGTCCGCCCGGAGCGCAGGGGCGCCTGCCGAGCCGTACCAACCGGTGTACTTGTCCTGATGTACCCGATTCCCGGGACTCCCACCATCCCCCGGACGCCGATCGGGTCGGGAGCCACTCCACTGGACAGCCCCGTGGTGACAGGGCGGTCGGACCGTGAGCGGGGCGGGTGAAGCAGAAGCGGCCGGAGCCCTCGCACGGTGGGTCCGTCGCAGCGCCCGGGGAGGACTTCGGTACGGCCTTCTGGTTCAACGATCTCGTCAGCGAGCAGGGCGACACGGAGACGGTCCGGCAGTACCCGGTGACTGCCGGTGCCGTGACTCGGTACGACATCGCCGAGATGCGGCTGCGGCTGCGGCCAGAACTGATCCGAGCCGGCCATGAGCGCCCGCGCCATCGCGATGATCAGGTTCGAGCAGGAGTGGCCCCCTCTCGGTGCGGACGGAGTGCCGGTGCGGCCGACCTGGTGGGGCCGCACCGGCCTTCCGTGACGGCTGATGCACCCCGCCGGCGACGCCCTGTCGCGGCCAGTCCTCGCCATGTGACTCCTCGGCATGAACAACGGCAAAGCCACCGGCTCGTCGCCCTCGGGGACGAGGAGGCGGGCGGGACGACGTGCGGGTTCCTGCCGGTCCGCGCCGGGTGGCATCTGCTGGCCGGCGACCGGGGGGGCGTCCGTGTCGAGGATGATGTGGTGCGGGTTCTGTCGTGGCCGTCTGCGGCGGCATGAACCAGCCAAGGGGGTCGAGGAACATCGGAACGAAAATCGGCGCTAAGGATTCGTTGGCCCTGGTGGGCGGCTGACGGGCCGCCAGCGGCAAAAGGGTTCTGAAGTTCTCCCACAGATAACGCCCCAATATCTGCGGTAGCTTGATCCGTCACCTGCGGTGATGTTCTCCGGCCGCTACGTGAAGCGGCCCTGTTATTTGTGGCAGGGGGAAGCGGTGCCCACCGTCGTACAACTGCCGGCCGGGAAGGCGTTGACCGTCCGCGCGGCGGCGGACGTGTTTCTCGACTCGCTCGGCAACCCGAACACGGTCCGCAACTACGGGATCGGGGTGGGCAAGACCGCTGAACGGCTCGGCGAGGCCAGGCCGCTGGCGTCGGTCGCGGACGACGAGATCGGCGAGGCCCTGGAACTGCTCTGGGGCACCGCGGCGGTCAACACCTGGAACTCCCGCCGGGCGGGGGTGCTGTCCCGGCTCGGCTGGTGCCGTGAGCGCGGCTACGAGGGACCGATGGTCCCGGCCTGGGCGAAGCGGCTGGCGGTGCCGGACTCCGAGACCCCGGCCCGCTCGAAGATGGCGGTCGACCGGCTGATCGCGCGGCGCGAGGTGCACCTGCGGGAGAAGGCGCTGTGGCGGATGCTCTACGAGACCGCCGGGCGGTCCGAGGAGATCCTGGGCGTCAACATCGAGGAGCTGGACTTCGCCGGGCGCCGTTGCCTGGTCAAGGCCAAGGGCGCCCGGACCAAGACCCGCCGCCGAGGCCAGTCGCGTGGGGACTACGTGCTGGAGCCGGTGTACTGGGATGCTGGCACCGCCCGGCTGCTGCCCCGGCTGCTCAAGGGCCGCACCCGCGGTCCGGTGTTCGTCACCGCCCGCCGTGCGGGGCCGGGGAAGGTCATTGGCCCTCGGGACGCGTGCCCAGACACCGGGGCGGCGCGCCTGTCCTACGGCCAGGCCCGCGCCCTGCTGGACATCCACACCGCCACACAGGGCCCGGGGACGGGCTGGGTCCTCCACGAATACCGCCACTCCGCTACCGCCACTCCGCGCTGACGCACCTGGGCATGGCCGGCGCGTCGCTGCTGATGCTGATGGCCAAGTCCCGGCACCGCAAGCCGGAGAACCTGCGCCGCTACTTCAAGCCGTCGCCGGACGCCATCGCCGAACTCACCAGCCTGCTCGCACCCGGCGACACACACCGAGGCGGCGGCACGTGACCGAG
>NZ_JBHVFF010000370.1:0-7001 GCF_042801895.1 Streptomyces sp. NPDC057543
GGGGCGCTCGCATACTGGCTGTATTCGGGCGTTCCGACAACGCGGCGAGGTGCCGTAGCTGTCGTCGTGCGCCCGCCAGGGATTACGGGACAGCCCTTACGCTGGCCCGTATGCCCACCCTGATCCTCGTACGCCATGGACGCTCCACCGCCAATACGGCCGGGGTGCTCGCGGGCCGGACGCCCGGTGTCGCGCTCGACGAGCGCGGCGCCGCCCAGGCCGCGGCGCTGCCCGGACGACTGGCCGCGCTGCCGCTGGCCGCCGCCGTCAGCAGCCCTCTGCAGCGCTGCCGGGAGACCCTGCGGCCCCTGCTCGACGTGCGGCCGGAGCTGGTGCTGCACACCGAGGAGCGGATCAACGAGTGCGACTACGGCGACTGGTCGGGACGCAAGCTCGCCGAACTCACCGACGAGCCGCTGATGAGCGTCGTGCAACAGCATCCGTCGGCCGCGGTGTTCCCCGGCGGCGAGTCCATGCGCGCCATGCAGGCGCGCGCCGTCGACGCCGTGCGGGACTGGAACGCGCGGATCGAGGCCGAGCACGGTGACGACGCCGCCTACGTGATGTGTTCCCACGGCGACATCATCAAGGCCCTCGTCGCCGACGCGCTCGGCATGCATCTCGACCTCTTCCAGCGGATCCATGCCGACCCCTGTTCGGTGACCGCGATCCGCTACACCAGGCTGCGGCCCTTCCTGCTGCGGCTCGGCGACACCGGGGACCTGGCCTCGCTGGCGCCGCGGGAGCACACTGCCGCAACGGACCCGGACCGGCGCCCGGCGGCGGACGCCGATGCGGACGCGGCGGTCGGTGGCGGCGCTGGGGCGCCGTGATCGCTCCGCGCAGTAGGGTGGACGCGCCGTAGGCGCCCTTCCCGGGGTAACCCCCGGGACCGCCGCCACCCCTCATCTGCCGTCAATTTTCAAGGGAGACAGGACGTGTCCCGTCAGGTGTTCCTCTACGACCCCCCGGACCGCTTCGTGGCCGGTACGGTCGGGTTGCCTGGGCGTCGTACGTTCTTCCTGCAGGCATCCTCAGGCGGACGCGTCACCAGCGTGGCCCTGGAGAAGACTCAGGTCGCCGCGCTCGCCGAGCGCATCGACGAACTGCTCGACGAGGTGGTGCGGCGGACCGGCGGAAACTCTCCGGTGCCCGCCGTGGCGCCCATGGACGTCACCGACACCGCGCCGCTCGACGTGCCCGTCGAGGAGGAGTTCCGGGTCGGCACGATGGCGCTCGCCTGGGACGGCGAGGAACAGCGCATGATCGTCGAGGCGCAGGCGCTCGTCGAGCTGGACGTGGAATCCGACGAGGATCTCGCGGAGGCCGAGGAGCGACTGCTCCAGGACGAGGAGAACGGCCCGCCGATGCTCCGCGTCCGCCTCAGCGGGGCGCAGGCCCGGGCCTTCGCCAAGCGCGCCCTGGATGTCGTGAACGCCGGGCGCGCGCCGTGCCCGCTGTGCAGCCTGCCGCTCGACCCGGAAGGACACGTATGCCCGCGCCAGAACGGATACCGTCGCGGAGCCTGACCGGCACCGAACTGGTCACCGTGCTCGCCGAGGGCCGGCTCACCGTTCTCGGTCAGGTCCGCGGGGCGTCCAACGCGGTGCTCTACTGCACGGTCGCCCACGACGGCGACGAGGTGACGTGCGTCTACAAGCCCGTGGCCGGGGAACGGCCACTGTGGGACTTCCCCGACGGCACGCTCGCCCGGCGCGAGGTGGCCGCGTACGAGATCTCCGAGGCGACCGGTTGGGGGCTCGTACCGCCCACCGTGCTGCGGGACGGTCCGTACGGCGAGGGCATGTGCCAGCTGTGGGTCGAGGCGGCGCCCCAGGACGACGAGTCCTCCCCGGACGGCCTGCCGCCGCTCCTCGCGCTCGTCGACGACGAGGAGCCGGGGGAGGGCTGGAAGGCCGTCGCCCTCGCCGAGGTGGGGGAGGGGAGGACGGCCCTGCTGGTGCACGCGGACGATCCGCGGCTGCGGCGGCTCGCGGTCCTCGACGCCGTGATCAACAACGGTGACCGCAAGGGCGGCCATCTGCTGCCCGCACCCGGCGGCCGGCTCTACGGCATCGACCACGGCGTGACCTTCAACGCCGAGGACAAGCTGCGCACGCTGCTGTGGGGATGGGCGGGGGAGCCGCTGACGGCCGAGGCCGTCGAGGTCGTGGACCGGCTGGACGCGGAGCTGGCTCCGGGGACCTCGCTCGCCACCCGGCTGGCCGAGCTGATCACCGCGGCCGAGATCGAGGCGTTGCGGGGGCGCGTGGCGGGGCTGAGGGCCTCGGGGCGGCATCCGGAGCCGAGCGGCGAGTGGCCGTCGATCCCCTGGCCACCGGTGTGACGAAATCGAGCCACTCCGGCGACCGAGGGGCGGGGTAGGGGGGCTTTGCCCGTATCTGATGCTGATGAACCCACGCCGCGCAAGACCGCCTCTTCGGCCAAGGTCCGGTATCCGGTTCGTATCCGGAACGTGCATCCGGTTAGGCTCGTGGCATGCATGCCTGGCCCGCTTCTGAGGTCCCCGCCCTGCCTGGCAAGGGCCGCGACCTTCGGATCCACGACACCGCGACCGGCGGACGGATCACTCTTGACCCCGGTCCCGTCGCCCGCATCTACGTCTGCGGCATCACGCCGTACGACGCGACCCACATGGGTCATGCGGCGACCTACAACGCGTTCGACCTCGTTCAGCGCGTGTGGCTCGACACCAAGCGACAGGTCCACTATGTCCAGAACGTGACCGATGTGGACGATCCGCTGCTGGAGCGGGCCGTGCGCGACGGTCAGGACTGGACCGAGCTCGCCGAGCGCGAGACGGCTCTGTTCCGCGAGGACATGACTTCCCTGCGCATGCTTCCGCCGAAGCACTACATCGGTGCCGTGGAGGCGATACCGGGCATCGTCCCGCTCGTCGAACGGCTCCGGGACGCGGGCGCCGCCTACGAGCTCGACGGGGACGTCTACTTCTCCGTCGAGACCGACCCGCAGTTCGGCGGCGTCTCCAACCTCGACGCCGAGGCGATGCGGCTGCTCTCCGCCGAGCGCGGCGGCGACCCGGAACGCCCCGGCAAGAAGAACCCGCTCGACCCGATGCTCTGGATGGCCGCCCGTGAGGGCGAGCCGAGCTGGGACGGGGCCTCTCTCGGCCCCGGCCGTCCGGGCTGGCACATCGAGTGCGTCGCCATCGCCCTGGACCACCTCGGCATGGGCTTCGACGTCCAGGGAGGCGGGTCCGACCTCGCCTTCCCGCACCACGAGATGGGCGCCTCGCACGCCCAGGTGCTGACCGGCGAGTACCCGTTCGCGCAGGCGTACGTACACGCGGGAATGGTCGCCCTGGACGGCGAGAAGATGTCCAAGTCCAGGGGGAACCTGGTCTTCGTCTCGAAGCTCCGCCACGACGGGGTGGACCCGGCGGCGATCCGCCTCGCGCTGCTGTCGCACCACTACCGGTCCGACTGGGAGTGGACCGACCAGGTGCTCGCCGATGCCGTCGAGCGGCTCGGGCGGTGGCGTTCCGCCGTCTCCCGGCCCGACGGACTGCCCGCCGAGGCTCTGGTCGAGGAGGTCCGCGAGGCCCTCGCCGACGACCTGGACGCACCGGCCGCGCTGGCCGCCGTGGACCGCTGGGCCGAGCGTCAGAACGCCGAGGGCGGAACGGACGAGGGCGCGCCCGGCCTCGTCTCGCGCGCCGTCGACGCGCTGCTGGGCGTCGCTCTGTAGCGTCGCCCGCTACCGCCGCGCGCGGGCACAGTGCGCGGATCGCCATCCCATGAGCCGGCCTTGGACTTCTCGACGAAGTTCAGGGCCGGTTCCGTTTTGTCCATGGTCAAGTGCTCGATACTGCGCTAAAAGCGCTCTATGCAATCATCAACGCGCATCAGAGCGGCGGCAGTTGCAGCCTTGTTCGGGCTGATCGCCGTCTTCGCGGGGCCCGGTGCCGGTCAGGCCGGCGCCGCCGAACCGGACCCCACCACGGTCGGCGACCTCACCGGATTCTCCGCCGACGGACCCGTCTACCACTTGAGGGCCGGCACCGCCGAGGCCCGCGTCAGCTTCGTCTCCGCCGAGACCTTCCGCATCGAACTCGCCCCGGACGGTACGTTCTCCGACCCGGCCGGCGACGACATGGTGCTGCCACAGGGCACCCCGCCGCACACCCGGTGGAAGGAGCGGGCCGACCGCTACGAGCTCTCCACCGGCGGCATCACCCTGCGCGCCTACAAGTCGCCCCTGCGCTTCGCGCTGTACCGGGCCGACGGCACCCGGGTCTGGTCCGAGGCCAAGGGGCTGAGCTGGGACGGGAAGCAGACCACCCAGACCCTGGCCCGCGGCGCCGACGAGCAGTTCTACGGCGCCGGGATGCAGAACGGCCGCGGCAACACCTCGCACCGGGACAAGACCGTCGAGGTCGGCGTCGACTACAACTGGGACGACGGCGGGCACCCCAACTCGGTGCCGTTCTACCTTTCCTCGGCGGGCTACGGCGTCTTCCGCAACACTTACGCGCCGAACACCTATGCCTTCACGGACCCGGTGACCACCAGCGCGAAGGAAAAGCGTTTCGACGCCTACTACTTCGCGGGCGACAGCGCCAAGGACGTCATCGGGCAGTACACGAAACTCACCGGCAAGCCCTTCCTGCCGCCCGTGTACGGGATGGAGATCGGCGACGCCGACTGCTATCTCCACAACGCCAACCGCGGTGAGCGGCGCACCCTGGACGCCCTGAAGGTCGCCGACGGGTACGTCGAGCACGACATGCCGAACGGCTGGATGCTCGTCAACGACGGCTACGGCTGTGGCTACGAGGACCTCGCCGAGGCCGCGAAGGGCCTCCAGGACCGCGGCATGCAGCTCGGCCTGTGGACCGAGGACGGCATCGACAAGATCGCCGACCAGGTCAAGGCGGGCCAGCGGGTCGCCAAACTGGACGTCGCCTGGGTCGGCTCGGGCTACAAGTTCGCGCTCGACGGCTGCAAGGACGCGTACCAGGGCATCGAGGACAACAGCGACGCCCGAGGCTTCACCTACGCCCCCGAGAGCTGGGCGGGCGCGCAGCGCTGCGGCGTCCAGTGGTCCGGTGACCAGTACGGCACCTGGGACTACATCCGCTGGCAGATTCCGACCTACGCGGGCGCCACGATGTCCGGTCTCGCGTACACCACCGGCGACGTCGACGGCATCTTCGGCGGCAGCGCCAAGACGTACACCCGTGACCTCCAGTGGAAGATGTTCCTGGGGACCACGATGACCATGGACGGCTGGGCGGCCAGTGACAAGCAGCCCTACCGGTACGGGGAGCCGTACACCTCCATCAACCGCGACTACCTCAAGCTCAAGGAGTCGCTGCTGCCCTATCAGTACTCGTACGCGCACGAGGCGACGAAGACCGGCGTCGGCATGGTCCGGCCCCTGACCCTCGAATTCCCGGACGACCCGAAGGCGGCGACGGACGCGGCGAAGTACGAGTTCATGTCCGGCGAGGACTTCCTCGTCGCACCCGTCTACCAGGACACCACCGAGCGCAACGGCATCTATCTGCCGAAGGGCACCTGGACCGACTACTGGAGCGGCCGCACATACGAGGGCCCGACCACCGTCGACCACTACAGCGCCCCGCTCGACACCCTGCCGCTGTTCGTCAAGGGGGGTGCCAGTGTGCCGATGTGGCCGGGCATCCGCTCGTACAAGGACCGCACCGCCGGCTCCCCGCTCGCCTGGGACATCTACCCGCAGGGCTCTTCGTCGTTCACGCTGTACGAGGACGACGGCGTCACCCGGCAGCACCGCGACGGCAAGTACGCCACCCAGACCGCCGACGTGGACGCACCGGTCCGGGGCGCGGGCGACGTCACCGTGCGGATCGGTGCGAGCAAGGGGGAGTTCACCGGTAAGCAGAGCACCCGCCCGTACGAGTTCAGTGTGCACACCGGCTCCGCACCGAGCGCGGTCGAACTCGACGGCAAGCTGCCACGGCTGGCTTCCGCGGCCGCGTACAAGACCGCGAAGCAGGGCTGGTGGTACGACCGGGACGACCGCGGTGGTGTCGTGAAGATCAAGACCGCGCCGCACTCCACCGACAAGAAGTTCTCCGTGAAGCTGAAGGGGACGAGCGCGGTCGGCGGCCGGAACGCCGCCGCGACGGCCGTCGTCTCCGCGACCGCCGGGCAGGAACTCGGCGCCGGAGCCGAAGGTACCGTCGCCGTCGACGTCACTGCGGGCAGCACCGATGTGACGGACGCCGCGGTCACCCTGGCCGTGCCCGACGGCTGGCAGGTCGGACCGGCCGCGACCGTGGACCGGATCCCGGCGGGCACCACCCGGCGGGTCGAGGTGTCGGTCACCCCGGCGAAGGACGCCGCGGCGGGGGAGGCGAGGATCACCGCGCTCGCCCGCTACCGGTCGGCCGGTGGATCCCGGACCACCGCCCAGCGGTTCGCCGCCGAGGTGATGCCACCGCCGCCCACCGGCGAGGTTTGGGCGAGCGATCTGGTGTGGCTGAAGTCGGTGAACGGCTACGGGCCCGCCGAACGGGACCGCAGCAACGGCGAGTCGGGCGCCGCCGACGGACACCCCCTCACGCTGGCGGGGAAGGTGTACGAGAAGGGGATCGGCACCCATGCCGACTCCGACATCGAGGTATATCTCGGCGGACACTGCTCGAAGTTCACCGCCGACGCCGGGATCGACGACGAGATCAACGGCTACGGCGAAGTGGCGTTCTCCGTCGAGGCGGACGGCAAGGTGCTGTGGACCTCGCCGAAGGTGACGGGGGCGTCCGCGACCGTACCGGTCGATGTGCGGCTCGACGGGGCGCGCCATGTGCACCTGAAGGTCACGGACACCAATGGGTCCAAGACCGGTGACCACGGGGACTGGGCCGCGGCGCGATTCACCTGCTCCTGACGGACCCGGATGTCCCGGAACCGTCCGGATGTTCGTGAATGACCCGGACAGTAGATGTTTGTGAATGACCCGGACAGCACAGGAGC
>NZ_JBHVFF010000371.1:0-6951 GCF_042801895.1 Streptomyces sp. NPDC057543
CCCCTGGCGGGGAGGCAACTCGCGGACGGTGGATCAGTGCTCGCGCAGGTGGCGGGCGCCCAGTGCGTGGAGCGTGCCGTCGTCGGTGAGGGCGAAGACGTAGTCACCGCTGACGGAGAGCGCCGAGGTCACACCGGCGCCGAGGTTGTACTCGGTCAGGAGCTTTCCGGTGGCGCGGTCCAGGACGACCAGACGGCCGTCGCGGGTGCCCGCGTACACCCGGTCCTTGGTGGCCAGGGCGTGCATCGCGGGCGCGTTGAGGTCCCCGGTGCACCCCACGGGGCTCCTGCCGGGCTGGTAGCCGACCTCGGTCTCCCAGATCGACTTGGACGGGTCGGCCGCGCTGGTGTTGTAGGCGCGGATGACGCCGTCGCGGCTAGCGACGTAGGCGGTGCTGCCCCAGATCGCGGGGCTGGTCAGCGGGGCGGGGCCGCTCTCGCCGCAGCCGCTGCCGCCGCCCAGCGGGGACTTCCACAGCTCCGCACCGGTGCTGAGGTCGTGCCCGCGGGCGCCGCTCTCCGTCATCGTCACCAACTGCGGACTGCCCGTGGCCGGGTCGGTCAGGGCCGGGGAGGAGTGGCTGGCGATGCCGCCGCCGGTGTCCTTCGCCCACAGCTGGCGGCAGCCGACGAGGTCCATGGCGACCACCGTGTTGCTGGACCCGGTGTGCAGGTAGGCGATGTCGGAGCCGGGCTGGCGAACAGCCGTGCTGTGGAACTGGCCCCAGCTCGCCGCGCCATCGAAGCCGCCCAGCAGGTCGCCGGTCTTGGCGTCACGGCACTGGACCTTGCCCCAGTTCTGGTAGACGGCGACCGTGCGCGGCTCGGCCTTCAGGTCGAAGACTGTGACCGGACCACCGGCGCGCCCATAACGGCGGACGGTGTCGCCGTGCTGCTCCTCGTCCTCGATCTTCTGCCAGACGACGTGGCCGTCCTTGGCGTCCAGCGCGTAGATCCGGCCGACGGCGGTGGTTATGTAGACCTTGCCGTCGTGGTAGGTCGGTGCCGACTCGGCGTCACCGTCCAGGTAGGTGCGCCAGATCTCGCGGCCGGACTTGATGTCGTAGGCCAGCATCATGTGGTTCGGCGAGTCGAACGCCCTGGAGGAGACGATCACCTTGCCGTCCGCCACGACCGAACCGTTGAGGTTGAACTGCTCGCCGGTGTTAGCCGCCCACTGCAGGTCGAGCTCGGTGCCCGGGTCGTCGCTGCTGTTGGAACGGCCCGCCTCGTCGCGGCCCTGACGCAACCAGTCCTGGCCGGACTTCGGGACGGCGATCTTTCCTTCGGGCACCACCGTGAAGGTGTTGGTGACGGTGGGCCACGCCTTGCCCCGCGTGTCGACCGCGGTCATCTCGGCCGTGTAGGTGCCCGGCCGCATGCCGGGGAGGTTGTCACTGACCCGGGTCCAGGAGGTCCGGGCGGCCGGGCAGGGCTCCGGGGTGCCGCCGGGGGCCGTGTAGCAGTTCTCGATACCGGTCTTGCGGACCTTGGTGCCGAACTCCATCCGGTCCTTGTGCCAGGCGATGTGGCCGCGCGAGTCGCGGATGCTCAGTGAGGCCGTGGCCGGGGTGCGCCCGGCGTCCTCGGTGTACAGCTCGATCGGGATTCCGGCGCTGTTGCCGTGCACACTGCCCTGCGCGGGACTGACCAGCGCGACCGCGTTGCGGACGTCGAACTGGCGGTGGGTGCCCATCACATAGCCGGTGTCCTCGTTGCGCTTCGTGCTCGGGTCATCGTAGATGCCCTTGAAGTCGAGGATCTTGAAGTCCGCGCGGGCACCGTCGATGCCGTACTCGCCCTGGTTGTTGATCTCAACCGAGCGGTTGAAGGCACCACGGCGGTACTCGGCCTGCTGGTTGTGGCCCGCGGCGAACATCCGCACGTCGTACTTCGACAGCTCGTCGACGGTCGGCTGCATGCCGGCCCCCGGACCCCACTTGGTGAACAGCGAGCGGTGTGCGAAAACCATCACCTGCTTGCCGACGGCGTGGCGCTCGAGGTCCTCGCGCAGCCAGTCCAACTGCGGCTTCAGGCCGCTGGAGTCGTAGTTGTCCTCAAGGACGACGATGTGACGGCCGTTGCGGTCGAAGCTGTACCACTCCGGGCCGAGGTTGCGGCGGTAGTACTCCAGGCTGCCGCCATAGCCCTTCGAGGCTGCGGTGCCGCCGACGTCGTGGTTGCCGACCACGGGGTAGAAGGGCATGCCGAGCTTGCCCTCGGTCAGGCCCTTGCGCAGGATGTCGTAGCCGACCTGGCGGCGCGGCTCATCCGCGTAGTCGGTCACGGTGTTGTCACCGGTCGTGATCACCATGGTGGCGCCGTCGACTTCGGACATCGCCCCGACCTGCTCGGGCCACCACTTCGACGCGCTCTCGGCTGCGCCGTCCGTGGTGTTGCTGACCTCGATGTCCGAGTTCATCAACCACTTTTCGGTGGGGTTGGCAGCGTTCTTGTCCTTGACGAGGGCGAAGTCGATGCCGGAGCCGCCCTCCTCCGAGACCTTGTGGAAGAACTGCGGGATGTAGTCGTCGCGCAGTGCGGGGGTGTAGCCGTTCGGGGAGACGACGCTGACGAGGTCGGTCTCCCGGCGGGTCGGGTCCATCTGCAGGCTGTACGAGCCGTCGGGGCCGGTCGTGGTCCAGACGGAGCCGTCGGTAACGTCGACGCCGGGCATCGGAGCCTCGCCGGCGTCGCGCTTGCCGTTGCCGTTGGCGTCCTCGAAGACCGTGCCCGTGACGGTGACCGTGTTGGCGGTCGCCGGTGCCTCATCGAGGAGCGGCGCCGCCGCGGCCACCTGGGGAGCCAGGCAGGACAGCGCCAACGCGCCAATCGTGGCCAGCTTCACCGGCTTACGGTTGGCGCCGACCTTGGCGGCCAGCTGGGCGAGCTGGAGCCGTCCGGTGCGGATCTGCCACACCGCGAGCAGCAGCGCGGCGGCCAGCGCGATACCGAGCGCCACCACTGCCCACGGGAAGGTGGGCAGTGCGTGGGCACCCGATGCGTCGACAACGGGGACCTGCGCGTTGGCGTTGGCCGTGGTGCCGTCGAACTCGGCGACGACCTGGGTCAGCCCGCCCTGCTTCAGCATCGCGCTCAAGTCGAGCTTTTCGACGTGGCAGCTCCACGCGAGCTCGACCACCACACCGCCGTGGACGCCGCCGGAGTCTCCGGCAACGCCGGAGCCGGTGGCGGGGCAGCTGGAGTTGCTCAGCAAGTGCGAGGCCCAGGCACCCGCGTTCTGCGGTGACACCACGTCACGGTGGACGATCAGCCGCCCGCTGGTGACGTCGTTCTTGGTGGAGATGACGAGTTCGCCGTGCTGCGGCGACACATGCGCAGCGGCAGGCTGCGCACAGAAGCCCAGGATGAAGAAGAGCAGCGCGAGGCCTAGACCAGCTGATCTGCGTAGGAATCTCATGGGCAGCGAGGCTAGCTTGACCGGACAACTTTCCGGTTGGAGAAAGAGCGATCTTCATCGAAGGGTCCACGGGAATTCATGCGAGGGCGCGTGAGGCCTCCCAGGGCGGCGCCTCCTGGCTTCGGTGGGCGGCATGAGGACCAGCAGCCCGGCGACTTCGGCGTCGTCCGGCAGCAGCCGATGCCACCTCGTCCACACAGAGGATTCGGTCCGGCATAACGAGGACGGGTTCCTCGCTGGTCCCGAGCAGATCGTCGAGTTCCCCACCGCCAAGTAGGAACGCGCTCGACTACGCGCAACGCAAGAGCCTGTGCGGGCTGCGCAGCCGCGGCCGGTCCGGCTCAACGGAGAGGAGCGCCACGTGAACCCACGTACACCGTCCCAGAACACGTACGGCGAGACCAGGGTGCCGTCCTTGCAGTGCGCGATTGTGCCGCTCGCTGCGCTCAGCCTGAAAGCCGTCTCGTGGGGACACATAATCATCGTCTCTGGTCCGCCGCTGCAACACCCGGCGGACACCTGCCCGGAGTGTGCTGCGGGAAGCAGAGTTGTACGGACAACTCTCCTGCCTCAAGGAGTGCAGCGTGCCCTCTTCCCGCATCCGGTCCGCAGTAGTGGCCGGCTCCTGCGCCGTTGTCCTCGCTGTCGTCGGCTCGCCGGTCTCATACGCCGCACCGACCAGCAGCACCCAGTCGGCCGTCAGCGCATCCACCCTCACCCTGAACACCCAGCAGCCCCAGGTCGGTCAGAAGCTCAGCTTCAGCTACACCACCGACGCTCCCAGTGCCAAGAACTGGATCGGCATATACCCGGCGAGCCGCAAGCCCGGCGACGGGGCCTCGCTCACCTGGGTCTACGTCCCGAACGCCAGCGGCACCGTGACCCTCGACACCTCCGGCCTGCCGGCCGGCTCCTACTCCGCCTACTTGCTGGCCAACGACGGGTACCAGGAACTCGCCGCGCCGGTGAACTTCGACATCACCCCCCGTCCCCCGCGCCATGCGACCGTCCAGGGCACCGTCTTCGACGACAAGAACGGCAACGGCATCCAGGACAAGAACGAGCAGGGGCTGGCCGGTGTGTCCGTCTCGGACGGCGCGACCATCGTCCGCACCAACCGAAACGGCCACTACACGCTCTCCGCTGACCTCAACCAGTGGACCCGCACCATCGTCAACATCACCATGCCGCACGGCTACTCGGCCACCCTCGGCAGCAACCGGGTTCCGCGCTTCTACAGCGACCTCGGCTCACCCGAGGCCGACACCACCCTCACCCAGAACTTCGATCTGCGGCGAGACAAGGCCAGCGAGCGGCCCGACTTCACCTTCACCCAGATCACCGACACCCATGTGACCAGCCCGGACGGTCCGGAAGCGCCCGCGGACGGTGACGGCGTCACCCCAGGCAAGCTCGCCAAGCAGCTGGACGACATGGCCGCACTGCCGACCAAGCCAGCCTTCGTCCTGGCTACCGGAGACCTCAGCGGCGACGGCGCGCCCTCCCACTGGGAGGCATGGCTCAAGGGGTCGGCGAACTCTAAGCTCCCGATCTGGCCGCTGACGGGCAACCACGACCACGGCGGCGGGGACAGCGGCCTCGCCAACTACCGTGCGCTACTCGGGCCTTCCTGGTACTCCTTCGACTACGGCAACACCCACTTCATCCAGCTCGAGAACAACGGCGGCCTCGGCGATCCGACGCAGCTCGCCTGGTTGAAGCAGGATCTGGAGCTGAACGGCAAGAACGCCGACGGCACCAGCAAGCAAATCGTAGTCAACACCCACGAGCCGCTGGACACCCCTGACCCCGGCGGCTCCACCGGGCAGATCAACGCCCTGCTCGCACTGCTCAAGAGCTACGACGTCAAGGCCATCTTCAACGGCCACATGCACACCAACTTCACCGACCCCCACCTGTTGGACGGCGCGATGGAGTACAACACGGCCTCGGCAACGTACAACGACGACCACTCGCCCACCGGCTTCCGCGAGGTCACTGTGCACGACGGTGAGGTGAAGGCCGAGTTCCGGATGTTCAACCAGGAGCACACGGTCGCAACCACCTCGCCTGCGCCCGGCTCTCAGGTCGGCCAGGGCCATACCGAGTTCCAGGTGGACGCCTACAACACCTCCAGCCATGTGGAGCGGGTCGAGGTCCGCATCGACGGCCATGAGGTCCAGAAGCTGCGCCCCACCGGCAAGTTCTCGTGGTCGGCCCCGTGGGACACCCGCGAGCTGAAGCTCGGCGACCACACCGCCAAGGTCACCGCATTCGACGACGCCGGCAAGAGCTGGTCCACCACGAGCCGCTTCACCGTCGTGCGGAAGGCCGAACAGGTGCGCCCGGGCGCGGACGTGCCCGAGTTCCACGGCGACGCCCTGCACACCGGAGTGCAGCCCGGGAGCCTCGGCTCCGGCAGCCTGACCAACGCCTGGACCCACCGCACCGGCGCCACCATCGGCATGTCCTCCCCGGTGGTCGCGAACGGAACCGCGTACATCGGCACCTGGGACACTGACGGGTCCAAGGGCAATGGCGTGGACGCCGTCGACGTCGCCACCGGCCGGACCAAGTGGCACTTCGCCACCGACAGCCTCGTCCAGTCCACGCCCGTGGTGCACGACGGGACCGTCTACGTCACCGAGATGCGCGGCACCCTGACCGCGCTGGACGCGGCGACCGGCGCGAAGAAGTGGAGCTACACCCTCCCCGGTTCCTCGGAGACCGGCCGCTACGACGGCTACGCCTACGGTGGCGCGACCGTCTCCGGCTCCACCGTCTACTACTTCGGCTACACCACCACGGGCAGCCACCTCGTCGCCGTGGACGCCGCCACCGGTAAGCAGCTGTGGAACTCCCCGGTGGACAGCGGCTGGTGGGACAGCAGCACCCCCACCGTGGTCGACGGCAAGGTCTACGTCCACGACAGCCGCGGTGGCCTGCGCATCTACGATGTCGCCACCGGTAAACAGCTCGTCTCCGCCGGAGGCGTCGGCGGCGTCCACCACTCCACTCCCGTGGTGGCCGACGGACGAGTGTTCACCACCGACTTCATCGGAGACGCCGGCAACAACTCCATTCTGGCCCGCGACGCCGCTACCGGTAAGGAGCTGTGGCGATACCGGAGCATCGGGGTCTCCAAGGATGACGCCGGCCAGCCGGGCGCCTCTGCGGCGGTCGACGGCCACACCGTCTACGCCGCCTTCACCAACGGCCGCGTAGCCGCTTTCGATGCCGCCACCGGCACCAAGCTCTGGGACTTCCAGAGCGGCAGGGCCTTCGTCGGCTCGCCGACCATCAGCGGTGACACGCTATGGATCGGCGGCACCGACGGCCACCTGTACGGCCTGGACAAGACCACCGGCACCAAGCTCCAGGACCTGGACCTCGGCGCTCCCATCCTGTCGACCCCGACCGTCACCGGCAACACGCTGCTGATCGGGGCCTGGGACGGCAACCTCTACGCCTTCACCGCTCGCGGCTGACGCTCCCGCCGCACCGAACCCGAGCCGACTGCGGCCCCGGCAC
>NZ_JBHVFF010000372.1:0-6941 GCF_042801895.1 Streptomyces sp. NPDC057543
AGCCGTGTGCGGGAGAACCGCATGCACGGTTCGATGTGGCGGGGGCTGGAAACGGAGCGTACGTACTACGCCACCGCGCCAGCCCCCGACCCTACGTGACGGCCCGCTGGCTGCTTTGCCGGGCCGTTTCGGTCGTTCGGGCTGGTGGTGGGGATGTTGATGGCCCGGCTGTCGCGTCGGGTGGGCGCCGGGTTCCACGGCTCCGGTGGGGTGCATCAGGTTCGTTGCGACGGGTGAGTCTGTTGGTCAGCCGGGGTTCGGGAGAGATTCTAGTCGCTCGATCGCGCCGGTGATGACGTCGGTCCAGGGCCAGTGGTGTGCGAATCTCAGGTGCCAGCGGCGGGCGGTCGTGACGAGCTGGGCGGCGGCGGAGAAGAGGCGGAGCCTCAGACGGCGGGGCTCCCACCTGCGGATTTCGCCGGTCAGGGCGAGCATGGGCATCCAGGTCAGCAGGTCCAGGGCGATCTCCAGCCAGATCTGGTTCTGTGCCGTCTTGTGCAGGGGCAGGTTGCGCAGGCCGGTGGCGCGGGCGTTTCGGATGCGGTCCTCGGCCCGTGCGCGTTGACGGTGTCGCAGTTCGAGTGCGGCGATCGGGACGTTGGTGGTGTTGGTGGCGAACGCGGTGAGCCGCAGCCCGTCGGCATCGGTGAACCGCAACTGCGCTCCGGGGTGAGGGCGTTCTTTGCGGACGATCAGCCGCATGCCCTTCGTCCAGCCCTTGAGGACATCGCCGTCGAGTCCGGCGACCCAGGCGCCGTCCCGCGTTTCACCTTCCGGTTCAACGGCCGCCGTCCAGGCGGCGGGCGGAACCTGGAGGACGGCTTGGTGGATCTGCTCGGTGATCGTCATGCCGACCGAGTACGACAGCCACCTGCCTCGTTGGGCGAGCCAGGCGACGAACTCATGTGTGCCGCCGCCGGAGTCGGTACGGATCAGCGTCCGGCGTCCGCGCCGGTAGTTCCTCGGCAGCTGGGCCAGGGCGAGTCGGGCCGTGGTGATGTGATCCGCGGCGGTGTTGCTGCCTGCGTTGCCCGGCCTGAGCAGGCCGGCCACCGGCTCCCCGCTGCCACCGCTTCCGTGATCGACGAAGGCCATCAGCGGATGGTGTCCGAAGGTCTTCTTCCAGGTCGCGGTGGCATGTTGCTTCTCGGAATGGGCCAGCACCAGCACCCCGTCAGGTCCACGATCACCTGACCTGTGGCGTCCGGGACCGCGTCCTTGGCCAGATCCCAGACGTGCTCGCGCGCTTCGGCCCGCGCGGCCCTTATCGCGGAGAGGGCCTTCGGTCCGGCGGCGGCGAAGGTGTCGATGAGACGGGAGACCGTCGGGTCGGAGGCCACCGGCCCGAACACGGCCGGCTCGGCCCGCAGCATGGCGACATCCGCGAGGCAGTCCCCACCCAGCGCGACCGCGAGGGCAATGTCCAGCAGGACCTTGCCTGGATCGTGCACCGCTCGAGGACGACGCCAAGGTCTCAGCGCCGCCGTTGTCGCCTGGTCCAGCCCGGCTTTGCGAGCGGTCTCGACCAAGAGCACAGCACCGGCCTGAGACACCACCGCCCGGCCGCCGCCCTGGATGTGGACGTGGGGATAGGACCCGATACGCTTCTTCACCTGGGAAGTGCCTCCGACGCGGCAGGAACAAGGACCTCGATAATCCTCATTCTTGCTGGTCAGAGGCGCTTTCGCTTACCTGACCTCCCGTCGGACAGTCAGCATCATGAAAGCGCGAAACTAATGTTTAACCTCGTCTTCGCAGCTCTCGTCCTGGCCATCCTGGCAGGGTTGCTGATGCTGCGTCGCGGCGTTAGACGACGATGGCGCATGCAGCCTATTGCGCTCGTCGGTGCCGCCTTGACCGCCGGCAGCTTCTCGGTCGCGGTGTGGGGGGTCGGCGCCTTCGCAGGAGGGGTGGACGTTCGGGAAACCTGCGAGCTCAACCATCACACCAACTACGACCAGGCATGGCGTGACCGCACGGGAGCGGACGGCACGTCCCTCTTCCCGTTGGCCAACGCATGCAACGAGCACATCAGTCTCGTGCCCGCATGGGTGAACCCTACGATCGTCGTTCTCGCTGTCCTCACCGTCAGCGCTCTTGCCCTTGCTCTGTTTCGGATCGCTTATGCGATTGTCCACAGGAAGAAGCTGGTCTCCGCGTGAACGGATCAGCGCCCGGCGTCCGCGCGCGCTTCTTCACCTGGGAAGTGCCTCCGACGGCGGCAGGAGCAAGGACCTCGATAATGCTCATTCTTGCTGGTCAGGGGCACTTTTGCTTACCTGACCACCCGTCGGACAGATAGCTTCATGAAAGCGCGAGGCTAAGGCTCGCGTTGCACCGGGCGCCGGTCACAGGAAGCGGCGGATGGGCAGGACGGCGACTTCCCGGGCCCGCTGGGCGACAGAGCGTCTCTTCCACCGGCCCGCCCGGATCGGTTCACTGGCCGCTACGTCCGCCGCGAAGTGCTCATCCAGCGTTGCGGTGAACTCCTGGTCCAGGACGGCGAGCATGACCTCTTCGTCGTGGTCCATGGAACGGCGGATGAAGTTCGTCGAGCCGATCAATGCGGCGACGCGGTCGACGGTGATGACCTTGGCGTGCATCATCGTCAGCTGGTACTGGTAGATCTTCACCTCGCAGGCGGTGAGGTCTTCGTAGTAGTGCTGGCCGGCCAGCTGGCAGACCCGCTTGTCGGTGTGCGGGCTGGGCAGCAGGATCTCCACCTCGACCCCGCGCCGCGCGGCGGCGCAGAGCAGTTCGATGAAGTACGCGTCCGGTGAGAAGTAGGTGGTGGACACGCGGAAGCGCTCCTCGGCGGACTCGAGTATCACGCGGATCAGTGTCTGCATGTCCTGCCAGCCGAAGCTGGCAGAGCCGCGCACCACCTGAACGATTACGTCGCCCTGCAGGCGGTGCTCGATGAACCGGTCGCGGTCGTCGAAGAGCTAGTCATGGCACTCGGCCCAGTTCTGCGCGAACGCCGCGGCGATGCCGTCCACCGCGGGCCCGCGGACCTCGACGTGCGTGTCACGCCACTCGTTCTCGTTACGCGCATCACCACACCACTCCTCGGCGATGCCCCCCGCCCGTGAACGCGGTCTCCTCGTCGACGACGAGGACCTTGCGATGGCAGCGGTGGTTCTGCTTGAGCGGTGAGAGATACAGCGGCTTGCGGAACCACGCCACCTGCACCCCGGCCCACTCCATCGCATCAAGCCGCTCGGTTTCGATCAGCCGGCTGCCAAACCCGTCCAGCAGCAGCCGCACCCGTACCCCGGCTCGGGCCCGCTCCGCGAGGGCCTGGGCGAACCGGCGCGCGATGTCGTCCTTCCAGTACACGAATGTCGTCATGTCCACCGTGTGCTCGGCACGCCGGATCCCGGACAGCATCGCGGCGAAGATCTCATCCCCATTCCGCAAGGGGATGAGCACGTTGCCCTCGGTCGCCGCGATCCCCATCAGCCGCTCAAGGCGCCGCCGTATCCGCGCGCTACGGTCCTCGACGGACGGTGCACCGGGCGCTTTTGCGACTTGCGGGGTCGACTCGGGCGGTTCTTGCGTACTGGTCATGGCGCCACCTGGCCGGAACACCACGAGGAATCGTCAGGCAGCGGTGCCCGGTCTGGCGCGGGCTGAGCAGCGAGCCGACTGTACGCCCTGGCCAGTGGTGGGCCGCGCTCATGCTCCTGCGGGGGCGGGGTACCTCGACCCACGGAGCCCCTTCATGATGGTTGTCGGCATTGTCGCTGTCTCTATCGTTCTAGCTGTTCTCGCCCATTCCCCGCTTGTCCCGGCACTCCGAACGCGGCACCCAGCGCACCTTGGGAGCCGGCTCACGCGCCGGCGGCAAAGCCCCGGGCATCCTGGGCCGGCTCTTCAGCAAGCCCTTCCGCAGCAGTTCCAAGGCCGCGGGCCGCAGCGCCCGAGGCCGCATGCCTTTCTGAGGCCAAGCGCTGGAGCAGGACCCGGCAAGCGAACCGCCACCGGGCCTCGGCCGCCCTGTTTCGTGTTCCTGACAGGCGACAGGCGCATGCGCACGCCGTGTCGGGGAAGGAGCCGGTTTCAAGACAAGTGCACCACCAGGGGAGGGGCGGACATGGCAGCTACTTCGGCGCCGATCACCGACACCGTGCGGATCGAGGGAGTAGCCGTGCCGGCAGCGGGCGCTGCCGCCTCCGGTGAGCTGCCCTGGATCGAGGAAGCGGGCAAAGTGGCGCCCAAGGACGCCCGGGCCCTGTCGAAGCTGTTCTTCGACCAGCTCCAGGTCCTGGAGGAGGGCACGCACGAGTACCAGTACGCGCGCAACACCCTCATCGAGATGAACCTCTCCCTGGTCCGCTTCGCCGCGCGCCGGTTCCGCAACCGCAGCAGCGGCGATATGGAGGACATTCTCCAGGTCGGCACCATCGGCCTGATCAAGGCGATCGACCGGTTCGACCTCTCGCGCGAAGTTGAGTTCACCACCTTCGCCGTTCCCTACGTCATCGGCAAGATCAAACGTTTCTTCCGCGACACCACGTGGGCCGTCCACGTCCCCCGCCGCCTGCAAGAGCTGCGCGTCGACCTCGCCCAGGCCAAGGAACACCTCGCCACCCGCCTGGACCGCGAACCCACCGTCAACGAACTCGCCGGGGATCTGGATCTCAGCGAAGACGAGATCATCGAAGGCATCGTCGCCTCCAACGGCTACACCGCCGGTCCCCTGGACATGCCCAGCGACGGTGACAGCGCGTCTGGCACCACGCGCTCCTACGCCGACGTGCTCGGAGCTGCAGACCCCGCCATGGAGTTGATGGAGGACCTGCACACCCTGGCCCCGCTCCTTCACCAGCTCGACGACTGGGACCGCCGCATCATCGAGATGCGCTTCGGGCAGGAGATGACCCAGTCCCAGATCGGCGCCGAACTGGGCCTCTCACAGATGCATGTCTCACGGCTCCTGTCCCGCGCGCTCGCCCGGCTCCGCACCGGCATGTTCGCCTGAAGCTCCGTCGGGCCGACCCGTGACGTGGCCTTGCCCCGGACACGACGCAGGCCCCATTCACTCTCCAATTGGATTTTCTGTGCTGATGGCCCACCCCGCGATACTGTGGAACCTTCTCGAGGAGTACGAGACACTCCTTGCCCGGGAGACCGAGAGCGGTACTGCCCAGATCCGACGCGAGCTAGACGACGTCACCTACACCCTCTGCGTCTCCACCGGCACCCTCACCATCGCAGCGGCTCTGACCGCGGCGCAAGAGCAACTAGCCACCGCCCTCGCCGACCCGCCGACCACAGGGGGCACAGCGGCGGGCAACGTACAGCCCACCGCCTGACGGCCCTTTGCGGCCCAGGCGACGATCCGCCGAGCCTTCGCCCGCTTCTCGCCGGCGCCGGAGCTGTTTCGTCGTGCGGGTCACGCGCGCTCGGGCAAGCGGCGTAGCCAGTCCCGGGTGCCTGTTCACGTCAGGCCCGAACCGGCCGTAGCGATTCGCATAGGTCCAAAAACAGCAGGGGCAGCTCTGGCCGGTTCGCGTCGGTGAGCTTCCCGCGGCGATCCTAACGCCACGGCTCCTGGTCAACCAGCGGAAGCAGGACACGGCCCAGGTCAACACACCGACGCCACACCATGCCGTGGTCCAAGGTCACGGTCGATCCTCTCTACGGGAAGTGGAAGGCATGGAGCCGAGGACCAACCCGACGACCGCCAGGCGTACATCGACGGCTTCTACAACCCCCGCCGCATCCAGAAACGGCTGGGCTACCTCAGCCCGATCGAGTTCGAGGAGAAGCACTACGCCGACCAGGCAGCGACCGAACGGGTGAACCTGAAACCACGTCAACCCGCTCTGACCAGCTAGTCAGCCACTCTCGAGCTGCGGGGGAACCTCAGTGTCGGACCTTGATGGCGGGCACCGAGTAGAGGTTGGCGTCGAAAGCGACCAAGCAGTCTTTGCAGACGTGCCGCAGAAACCGGTCGGCCACGATGTAGGGGCGGGCCGGCGGCGGCCGCAGCGCGGCGTGATCCCGCGCGGCTCGCACGCCGATCACTTCGCCGTGGGTGCGGTGGGTGCGGGCCCGGCGCTGGGGGGCCCAGGCCATGAACGCCCCGTCCAGGTCATCCAGTCCGGAGAAGGCCCGGCCGGCCAGCACGTGATCACGGACAATGGTCAACTGGGCGTTCGACCCGGCCCTTGCCGGTGGGCCGATAGGCGGCCAGCACGTCGATGTCGAAGTCGTAGTGCCCGGCGAAGGCGACGGCCTCCGGATGCAAAGGGACCGCCTCGCCGGGTGCGACATGGCGGCGGACCACGGTCTTGGTCCGGTCGTAGACGATCACGCCGGGCACCCCGCCGTAATGCGCGAACGCCCGCCGGTGGCACTCCCAGAACGCCGCAAGGTTCTGGCTGGTGGTGAAACAGCAGAACGGATCCCGAGAATAAGACAGGACCATGTGGAAGGAGTAGACCTTCGGGATCCCGACATGGGCCAGGATGCCGCCCGCGTCACTCCAGTCGACCTGGGCCTGAGCGCCAGGCACCACCTCGAAGCGACGGTGGAGGCGGGCCAGCTCTCGCGGGGTGTATCCGAGCTCCTCCGCGATCCTGGGGCGGGCCTGCTGCACATACATCTTGACGCGCTGGTAATGGTGCGGGAAGCCGTACTGACCCACGAGACGCTCATGGACCACCGCGGCTTTCAGCAATAGCTCGGCCCGCAGCCGGGCATCGATCGCAGGTGCCCATGGCTTGATCACCTGGTTGCCCAGATCCGACCGCGGTGCCGGAGCCGGCCCACCGGATCACCACGGACCCGGACACAGTGGAACGGGACCTGATCAAGCTTGTCCTCACCCTCGTCGAACTGCTGCGACAGCTCATGGAACGCCAAGCCCTTCAGCGGGTCGACGCAGGAGATCTCACCGAGGAACAGGAGGAGCGTCTGGGAGCAACTCTGAT
>NZ_JBHVFF010000373.1:0-6938 GCF_042801895.1 Streptomyces sp. NPDC057543
GCGTACCGCCTGCTCAGAGGCGGTACGCGGCCGTGTCACAGCCTGTCGGCGCGGGTTCAGGCACCCATCATGTGCACGCCACCATCGACGTGGATGATCTCGCCCGTGGTCTTCGGGAAGAAGTCCGAGAGCAGCGCGACGATGGCACGGCCGGCCGGCTCCGGGTCGGACATGTCCCACGCCAGCGGGGAGCGGGTGTTCCACACCTCGGCGAGCTCGGAGAAGCCCGGGATGGACTTGGCGGCCATCGAGCCGAGCGGTCCGGCGGAGACCAGGTTGCAGCGCAGGCCCTCCTTGCCCAGGTCACGGGCGAGGTAGCGGGAGGTGGCCTCCAGCGCGGCCTTGGCCGGGCCCATCCAGTCGTACTGCGGCCAGGCGAACTGCGCGTCGAAAGTGAGGCCGACGATCGAGCCGCCCTCGCTCATCAGCGGCTTGCAGGCCATTGCGAGCGACTTCAGCGAGAACGCCGAGACGTGCATCGCCGTGGCGACGGACTCGAACGGGGTGTTGAGGAAGTTGCCGCCGAGCGCGTCCTGCGGCGCGAAGCCGATGGAGTGGACGACGCCGTCGAGCGAACCGAGCTCCTCCTTGACCAGACCGGCGAGCCGGTCCAGGTGCTCGGCGTTGGTCACGTCCAGCTCGATGACCTTGGCCGGCTTGGGCAGCTTCTTGGCGATGCGCTCCGTCAGCGTGGGCCGCGGGAAGGCGGTCAAGATGATCTCGGCACCCTGCTCCTGGGCCACCTTGGCGGTGTGGAAAGCGATGGACGACTCCATCAGCACACCGGTGATGAGGATGCGCTTGCCGTCGAGAATTCCGCTCATGGTGATCAGTGACCCATGCCCAATCCGCCGTCAACAGGGATGACGGCTCCAGTGATGTACGACGCGTCGTCGGAGGCGAGGAAGCGCACCGCGGCGGCGATCTCCTCGGGCTGCGCGTAGCGGCCGAGCGGCACCTGGGACACGATGCCCTTGCGCTGCTCCTCGGTGAGCGCCTGCGTCATGTCGGTGTCGACAAAACCGGGTGCGACGACGTTGAAAGTGATGTTCCGGGAACCGAGCTCACGGGCCAGCGACCGGGCGAAGCCGACCAGACCGGCCTTGGAGGCGGCGTAGTTCGCCTGCCCGGCCGAGCCGAGGAGCCCGACGACGGAGGAGATGAGGACGACGCGGCCCTTCTTGGCGCGCAGCATGCCGCGGTTGGCGCGCTTGACGACCCGGAAGGTGCCGGTGAGGTTGGTGTCGAGTACGGACGTGAAGTCGTCCTCGGACATCCGCATCAGCAACTGGTCTTTGGTGATACCGGCGTTGGCGACCAGTACCTCGACGGGGCCGTGCTTGTCCTCGATCTCCTTGTAGGCCTGCTCCACCTGTTCGGCGTCCGTGATGTCGCACCGGACGGCCAGAACGCCCGCCTCGGTGAGGATCTGAGGGGGCTCGCCCGAGCGGTACGTGATCGCGACCTTGTCGCCGTTGTCGGCGAAAGCGCGGGCGATGGCGAGGCCGATGCCCCGGTTTCCTCCGGTGACGAGAACCGAGCGGCTCAACGGATCACCCTTTCGATAGCGGTCTGGTACCTCGAAAACCTATCGGTACCACCCGCTCCGCGAGCAATCGGCCCCTGACAGCGCCTTCCGCCAGGCACTGTGGGGTTCCTACAGTGTCCACCCCGACCGAACGTTTCCCACGCCGGCGTACACCTCGGCGAGAGCCCGGCGCCTCGACAGGCAGACCGACGCTCTCGGCAACTTCCAGCATCCGTTTGTCGTAACCGATGAGTACGTCGAGCGACCGGCGGCGCACAGACCGGCAGACGGTCGAGTTCGGCCGTCGTGGCCGGCTTCAGCCTGCTCTGCCCCTGCGCGACGAGCGGGGCACAGCGACCTCTCGATCGCGGCCTGGCGCAGGTGCTCTGCCGGTGGAGCCGAGAACAACTGCGCAGAAGTCGCCAACCTCCCCGGAGGAGCAAAGGCCGTACGCGACTCGAAGGACCCCGCACGCCCCCTGCGTTTCACGGCCTCGGGGTGGGCCGCGTTCAGGGCGGGTGTGATCGACGGCGACCTGTGATCGGTCGGGGCGGCTTGCCCGAGACGCCATCTCACCGGAGATGCAACTCCGTTCGAGGCACCGCGATCGGGTCCAGGACTCGGGTGGCCCACGCCGAACCGGTTGGACGAGCCCGGCGCGCTCGTCCGGGGAAACCTATGGCCGGTCGCCCTCGACGCACGGCATGGTTCACTGCGGACACATGCCGAAAAGACGGAGTACTACATGCCTCATGAGGTAGATCAGTCATTCCTGGCCCTGCCCCTGCGGGCCCTCGCCGACGCGGCGCTCGCCCGCGCGCGTGCGCTGGGGGCCGTGCATGCCGACTTCCGGTTCGAGCGGGTGCGCAGCGCGTCCTGGCGGTTGCGTGACGCCCGGCCCGCCGGGACCTCGGACACCACCGACCTCGGGTACGCGGTGCGTGTGGTGCACGGTGGAGCGTGGGGGTTCGCGTCGGGCGTGGATCTGACGATGGACGCCGCGGCGAAGGTCGCCTCGCAGGCCGTCGCCATGGCGAAGCTCTCGGCGAAGGTGATCGCGGCGGCCGGGTCCGACGAGCGGGTGGAACTGGCGGACGAGCCGGTGCACGGTGAGCGGACCTGGGTCTCGGCGTACGACATCGATCCCTTCGACGTACCGGACGAGGAGAAGGCGGGGTTGCTCACCGAGTGGAGCAGCCGGCTTCTGGGCGCGGAGGGTGTCGCGCATGTGGACGCCTCGCTGATGACCGTCCACGAGAACAAGTTCTACGCGGACACGGCGGGCACCGTAACCACCCAGCAGCGGGTGCGGCTGCATCCGCAGCTCACCGCGATCGCCGTGGACGGGACCACCGGTGAGTTCGACTCGATGCGGACGATCGCCCCGCCGGTGGGCCGCGGCTGGGAGTACCTGACCGGGACCGGCTGGGACTGGGACGACGAGCTGGAGCGGATTCCCGGGCTGCTGGCCGAGAAGATGCGGGCGCCGAGCGTCGAGGCGGGGACGTACGACCTGGTCGTCGACCCGTCGAATCTCTGGCTGACCATCCATGAGTCGATCGGCCACGCCACCGAGCTGGACCGGGCGCTGGGGTACGAGGCGGCGTATGCCGGGACCTCGTTCGCCACGTTCGACCGGCTGGGGAAGCTGGCGTACGGCTCCCCCGTGATGAATGTGACGGGCGACCGCACCACCGAGCACGGGCTCGCGACCATCGGGTACGACGACGAGGGGGTCGAGGCGCAGTCCTGGGACCTGATCAAGGACGGGACGCTGGTCGGGTACCAGCTGGACCGGCGGATCGCGAAGCTGACGGGTCTGGGCCGGTCCAACGGGTGTGCGTACGCCGACTCGCCGGGCCATGTCCCCGTACAGCGGATGGCGAACGTGTCTCTGCGGCCGGATCCGGGCGGGCTGTCCACGGAGGATCTGATCGGCGGGGTGGAGCGCGGGATCTATGTGGTCGGCGACCGGTCCTGGTCGATCGACATGCAGCGCTACAACTTCCAGTTCACCGGGCAGCGGTTCTTCCGGATCGAGAACGGCAGGCTGGCCGGTCAGCTGCGTGATGTCGCGTACCAGGCGACGACGACGGACTTCTGGGGCTCGATGGAGAAGGTCGGTGGCCCGCAGACGTACGTCCTGGGCGGCGCCTTCAACTGCGGCAAGGCCCAGCCGGGCCAGGTCGCGGCGGTCTCGCACGGCTGCCCCTCCGCCCTCTTCCGGGGCGTGAACATCCTCAACACGACGCAGGAGGCCGGACGATGAGCGGTCACCACGGAACCGGCTGGGGGTCCAGGGGTCGACACCCGGGACAGCACAGTCTCAACACGACGCAGGAGGCCGGACGGTGAGCGGTCACCACGGAACCGGCTGGGGGTCCAGGGGTCGACACCCGGGACAGCACAGTCTCAACACGACGCAGGAGGCCGGACGATGAACCGCGTCAGCAAGCCGCACGAGATCGTCGAGCGGGCGCTCGAACTGTCCACCGCCGACGGCTGTGTGGTCATCGCCGACGAGGAGTCGTCCGCGAATCTGCGCTGGGCCGGCAACGCGCTCACGACGAACGGCGTGACGCGGGGGCGGACCCTGACCGTCATCGCGACCGTCGACGGCGCGCAGGGCACCGCGTCCGGGGTGGTGTCGCGGTCCGCGGTCACCGCCGACGATCTGGAGCCGCTGGTGCGCGCCGCCGAGGCCGCCGCGCGCGGGGCCGCCGGGCCTGCGGAGGACGCGCAGCCGCTGGTCGGCGGGGTGCCCGTCTCGCCCGACTTCGCGGACGCGCCGGCCGAGACGGGATCGGACGTCTTCGCGGAGTTCGCCCCGGCGCTCGGCGACGCGTTCGCCCGCGCCCGGTCCGGTGGCCGTGAGCTCTACGGCTTCGCCCACCACCAGCTGACCTCCACATACCTCGGTACGTCGACGGGGCTGCGGCTGCGCCACGACCAACCGAACGGGACGCTGGAGCTCAACGCGAAGTCCCCCGACCGGACCCGGTCGACCTGGGCGGGTCATTCCACCCGCGACTTCAAGGATGTCGACCCGGCCGGGCTCGACGCGGAGCTGGCGCAGCGGCTGCGCTGGGCGGAGCGCCGTATCGAGCTGCCCGCCGGGCGGTACGAGACGCTGCTGCCGCCGACCGCGGTGGCCGATCTGCTGATCTACCAGCTGTGGTCGTCGACGGCACGGGACGCCGCGGAGGGCCGGACGGTGTTCTCCAAGCCGGGCGGCGGGACAAGGCTCGGCGAGACCCTGTCCGAGTTGCCGTTGTCGCTGCGCAGCGACCCGCACGCACCGGGCCTGGAGTCGGCACCGTTCGTGATCGCCCATGCCTCCGGGGACGGCGCCTCCGTCTTCGACAACGGTCTGCCGCTGACGTCGACCGACTGGATCCGGGACGGCAGGCTGGAGCACCTGACGACCACCCGGCACACGGCGGGGCTGACCGGGCTGCCGGTTGCGCCGGCGATCGACAATCTGCTGCTCGAAGGCGGCGGTGAGCGGTCGCTGGAGGAGATGGTGGCCGCGACGACCGGCCGCGGGCTGCTGCTGACGTGCATGTGGTACATCCGGGAGGTCGATCCGGCGACGCTGCTGCTGACCGGGCTGACCCGTGACGGGGTGTATCTCGTCGAGGACGGCGAGGTCGTCGGCGAGGTGAACAACTTCCGGTTCAACGAGTCGCCGGTGGATCTGCTGTCCCGGGCCACGGAAGCGGGCCGTACGGAGAAGACGCTGCCGCGCGAGTGGGGCGACTGGTTCACCCGGGCCGCCATGCCCGCGCTGCGGATCCCGGACTTCAACATGAGCTCGGTGAGCGCGGGCGTGTGACCCGCCCAGGGTCTGTCCGGCGGATCAGGGCCGGACAGGGCGCGGTGTCCGGTGCCGTGCGTCGCAAGGCGCCGGAGCGTCCTGACGTCGGGGTCTCCCCTGCTCGAACGGAGTTGAGAGCTTGGGGAAGGAGCTGTTCGGGCGTTTCGGCAACGCCGCGAGGTGCCGTGCCAGGCGTCGCGACCCCGGCCATGATCCGCAGGGCAGGCCCTAGACTGGCTGTTGCCTTTCGATACACGTAGCTGAGGAGACACGGAACCGTGACGGACATCGTCGACGAGCTGAAGTGGCGTGGGCTGTTCGCCCAGTCCACTGATGAGGACGCACTGCGCAAGGCTCTCGCGGACGGTCCCGTCACGTTCTATTGCGGTTACGACCCCACCGCGGCGAGTCTGCACGTCGGCCATCTGGTGCAGGTGCTCACCATGCGCCGGCTCCAGCTGGCCGGTCTGCGGCCGCTCGCCCTGGTGGGCGGGGCCACCGGTCAGATCGGTGACCCCCGGCCGACCGCCGAGCGCACGCTGAACGACCCGGAGACGGTCGCCAACTGGGTGTCGCGGCTGCGGTCCCAGATCGAGCCGTTCCTGTCCTTCGAGGGCGAGAACGCGGCGATCATGGTGAACAACCTGGACTGGACCGCGGGCATGTCCGCGATCGAGTTCCTCCGGGACATCGGCAAGCACTTCCGCGTCAACAAGATGCTGACCAAGGACTCCATCGCCCGGCGGCTGGAGTCCGACGAGGGCATCAGTTACACCGAGTTCAGCTACCAGCTGCTGCAGAGCATGGACTTCCTGGAGCTGTACCGGCGCCACGGCTGCACCCTCCAGCAGGGCGGCAGCGACCAGTGGGGCAACCTCACCGCGGGTCTCGACCTGATCCACCGGCTGGAGCCGGGTGCCGAGGTGCACGCGCTGGCGACCCCGCTGATGACGAAGGCGGACGGGACCAAGTTCGGCAAGTCCGAGAGCGGGGCCGTCTGGCTCGACCCGGTGATGACGACGCCGTACGCGTTCTACCAGTTCTGGCTGAACGTGGACGACCGGGACATCTCCCGGTACATGCGCATCCTCAGCTTCCGCACCCCCGCGGAGCTCGAGGAACTGGAGCAGGTCACCGAGGAGCGTCCGCAGGCCCGGACGGCGCAGCGCGCGCTGGCCGAGGAGCTGACGACGCTGGTGCACGGCGGCGACCAGTGCGCCGCGGTCATCGCGGCGTCGAAGGCGCTCTTCGGCCAGGGCGAGCTCGGCGAGCTGGACGAGGCGACGCTGAGCGCCGCGCTGTCCGAGGTGCCGCACGCGCAGGTCACCGAGCTCGGTCCGCTGGTGGACCTCCTGGTGGAGGTCGGTCTGGCGCCGAGCAAGTCGGGTGCGCGCCGCACGGTGAAGGAAGGCGGTGCGTACGTGAACAACGTCAAGGTCACGGACGGCGAGAGCGCACCGGCCCGTGAGGAGCTGCTGCACGGGCGCTGGCTGGTGCTGCGCCGGGGCAAGAAGAACCTCGCCGCCGTCGAGGTCACCGGCTGAGCCTGGGGTACGGACGTCGCACCGCGGCCGGGCACGCGTGACGCGTGAC
>NZ_JBHVFF010000374.1:0-6930 GCF_042801895.1 Streptomyces sp. NPDC057543
GGGCCGTCACTCCCCCGCTCGGGAGCGACGGCCCTGTGCCGTTTCCGGCGGAAACGCGACATCACCCCGCGCGGGGAGCGTTGACGTCGCGAACCTGCCGGACACCGTGCGCCGCCGCTTGTGAACTGGGGCGAACAGCCCTTGCCCCACCGAGCACAGGACGGCACCCGCCATGACCACCGCGGCCACCACGCCCACCCGGCCGACCGCCACCCCGCCCCGCACCCCCTTACGCGGCCGGCTCGCCGTCCTCTCCGTGACGCTGGGCATCTTCTCGATCGTCACCACCGAGATCCTGCCCATCGGCCTGCTGACCTCGATCGGTTCCGACTTCGCCGTCTCGGACGGCACGGCGGGCCTGATGATGACCATGCCAGGACTCCTCGCGGCGGTCTGTGCCCCCCTCGTCACCATGGCCACGGCGCGCGTCGACCGGCGGGTGATGCTCTGCGCGTTCATGCTCCTGCTCGCCCTGGCCGACTTCCTCACCGCCGCCGCCGCGGACTACCGCCTCGTCCTGGTCTCCCGGGTGATGGTCGGGATCACCATCGGCGGCTTCTGGTCCATCGGCGCCGGACTGGCCGGGCGACTGGTCCGCCCGGCGTCGGCCGCCCGCGCGACCGCGGTGATCTTCTCGGCGGTTCCGCTGGGCTCCGTGCTCGGCGTCCCCCTCGGTACGTTCGTCGGCGACCTGGCCGGCTGGCGGACGACGTTCGTGGTCATGGGGGTGCTGAGCGTGGGCGTACTGGCCCTGATGCTCCTGGTGGTTCCGGCCCTGCCCCCGGTCCAGGTCACCCGCGCGAGCGTGCTGCGTGCCGTGCTCGGCCGGAGCGGCACCCGGTTCGCCCTGCTCCTCACCTTCCTCATCGTTCTGTCGCACTTCGCGACGTATACCTACGTAACCCCCTTCCTGGAACGGATCACCCACGCCGGCCCGACGCTGATCACGGTGTTCCTGCTGGTCTACGGTGCCGCCGGGATCGTCGGCAACTTCGTCGGCGGCGCACTCGTTTCGCACCGGCCGCGCACCGCGATCGCCCTCGCCGCGGGGCTGATCGCCACCGCGACCGCGCTGCTCCCGGTCCTGGGCGGGTGGCCTGCCGGAGCGGTCGCGCTGCTGGTCGTCTGGGGTGTCGCCTACGGTGCGGTGCCGGTCTGCTCGCAGGCCTGGTTCGCCGGGGCCGCGCCCGACGCCCCCGAAGCGGCGTCCGTCCTGTTCACCGCGTTCTTCCAGGCAACCTTCGCCCTCGGCGCCCTGACCGGCGGAGCCGTCCTCGACCACCTGTCCGTCTCGGCGCTCATGCCGCTCGGCGGCGCCATCGCGGCGCTCGCGGTGATCGCGGTGCTCCTGGCCGGGACGCGGTTCGGGCACCTCGGCGTCCGGGCCGCTCCGGCTCCCCGTCGTACCGGAATCCGCATGGGTTAGGCTCGCCGGGGCGCAGTGAGGGGCCTGGACCAGGGTTCGGCCTTCAAGTACCGCCGCGCCGGACTCGCCACCGGCCCCGTCCAACCCTGAGCAGCGGCGCCGGAGGAACCGGAAGAAACTGTTCAGGTATCGGCCTGCTGCTGGGCCGGGATGTGAGGGCCGCCCGTGCGGGACTACTTGCTCATGCTGTTCATCACGGCAGCGGTGACCCATCTCCTGACCGGACCCGTGCGGAAGTTCGCCATCGCCGTCGGGGCGATGCCCGAGATCCGGGCGCGCGACGTCCACCGCGAACCCACTCCACGCCTCGGTGGTATCGCCATGTTCGGCGGGCTGCTGGCCGGATACCTGGTGGCCTCGCACCTCCCGCACCTGGAGGAGATCTTCACCCAGAGCTCGACGCCCCGAGCGCTGCTCTCCGGTGCCGCGCTGATATGGCTGCTGGGGGTGCTCGACGACAAGTGGGAGCTCGATTCGCTGGTCAAGCTCGGCGGGCAGTTGCTGGCCGCCGGTGTGATGGCGTTCCAGGGGCTGACGATCCTCTGGCTCCCGGTGCCGGGCACCGACGGGATCTACCTCGCCGACTGGCAGGGCACCCTGCTGACCGTGGGTCTGATCGTCTTCACCATCAACGCGGTCAACTTCGTCGACGGGCTCGACGGACTGGCCGCCGGGACGGTGGGCATCGCGGCGATGGCGTTCTTCCTGTACGCCTACCGGCTCTGGTACGGCTACGGGATCGAGTCCGCCGCGGCCACCACGCTGATCTCCGCGATCCTGGTGGGCATGTGCCTCGGCTTCCTGGTCCACAACACGCACCCGGCCCGGATCTTCATGGGGGACTCCGGGTCGATGCTGCTCGGGCTGCTCATCGCCGGGTGCGCCATCTCCGTCACGGGCGAGGTCGATCCGAGCCTCCTCAAGCAGACCGTCGACGGTACGTCCGGGTCGGCCGCGATGGTGCCGGTCTACATTCCGCTGCTGCTTCCGCTGTCCGTCATCGCGCTGCCGGTCGCGGACCTCGTGCTCGCCGTCGTCAGGCGTACGTGGAACGGACGGTCCCCCTTCTCCGCCGACAAGGGGCACCTCCACCACCGGCTGCTCCAGCTCGGACACTCGCAGCGCCGGGCCGTGCTTCTCATGTACTTCTGGTCGGCACTGTTCTCGTTCGGGATCGTGGCCTACTCGGCGCGGGGCGCCAAGTCCTGGATGCTGTTCGCCGTCGCGTTCATCTGCGGACTGGGCCTGCTTCTGCTGCTCCAGCCCCGCTACGACTTCGCCATCACCGATCTGCTGGCCCGGATGCGGCTGATGCGCCCCCGGACCGGGGGGCGTGTGGTCGCCGCCGGCAGCCAGTGCGCCGAGGAGGACACGGACGCCCGGCGCCCGCGCGCGGACGCCGGGCAACGGGCGTAGGACACGCGGCGACCCGGGTCGCCGCGACAGGCCGCCAGGAACCGTCCAGGACGGCCCCCAAGCCCCTGGCGGCTGCGGGTCCACGGCTCCGGAGGGACTGCGGTCCTAGCCCGTACCCGTGGGCCGAGGGCGGCATGATCTCCACCGCCGCCGACCTGGACCGCTTCCTGACCGCTCTGTTCCGGGGCAGGCTGCTGCCGCCAGCCCAGCAGAAGCTGGTGTTCGCGGTCCCCCACGTGTCCAGTGCCACCACCAACACCAACTGCGTCGACGGGAAAGCCTGCTTCAGTGTCGGCGGACTGATGCGGTACAAGTTGCCGAACGGACAGTCCGTCTGGGGAAAGACGGGGTCGCGGCCCGGCTGGGACAACGGGTTCTTCGCCACCCGGGATCTCGGACACCGGGTGGTCTATCCGCTGAACCCCACCGGAGCCGACTCCGCAATCGCGTACGTACAGCGGATCGTCATCGCCTCACTCATGGACTGAGCGAGGCGACGGCCGGTCCCGGGGGCGGTTCAGGCCCTCGGGGCCACCTTGGACGGGCCGTTGATGATCCGGTACATCGCATCGCCTGCGGCGGCACACAGCACGCGGAAGCACCCGGTAATGACTACAACGGAGCCGCCGGGCAAGTATGGGAAGAAATATCACAGCAGAGGCCGCTGCCCTGCCCAAGAGTCACGTACGGGAAGAGGGAGGGCTCTTCACGGACCAGAAATCCGACCTGACGTCAGGGAAAGGGATCTCCTTTCCGGCATAGTTCGGGCCAACTGTCTCCGCCTTGGGCGGAGAAACCTCGGAAGCATTCACGCAAGGCGTCGCAACTTCAAAGAAGGCTTGCCCGTTACTGCCGACAAGAACGCGGACATTGAATCCGTCGGGTGTCCTGTAGTACAAGGCCGGCATATCCGAATTGTTCACCGAGAGTTGCTTGTATCCCCGGCTCTCCCAGTAGCGCTCGATCACCCCCAGGAAGCTCCCCCGCCGTTCCTCCGAGATAATCGTCATGACCGCGCGGCGCCTTTGTACGTCACACCCACCTTCGGTCGACTGCCCATGCGTCCAATGCACAGGTGGCTTGATGGCGGCGAATGTCCCGTCGAGGATCTCATCCGCTCGCACCGCCGCTTCCTGCATGTTCATCTTTACCTCCCGCCCAGTCGGATCTCCTGAAACGCCGCATCCAGCCAAGAGCAGCGTTCCAGCCATCAGGACCATGGCTCTCAGAACCCTCATCGAGGCGTCTCCAGGCTGATCTTTCCAGACTTCCCAACCACAATCTTGGCAATATTGTCGGCCGAGTCCTGATCTTTCATCGGGTTGAAGTAGTTCGAATGTGCCGACATCTCTCCACGGTCTTCGATAAGGGTTGCCCCGTCGTCCACCATGAACCGCGTGGCTCCGAAATTCCCACTTGCAGGGTCGGTGCCGAACCAACGCTCGCTGGGGTCGGTCTGTGCGTCTTGGGCCGTGTAGCCGGCGATACCTCCGACGAAGGCTCCGGCACCGCCGCCGATAAGTGCTCCCGGCGGGCCGGCCATGCCGGCTCCCAGAACAAATCCGGCCGACCCTCCGCCGACCGCGCCGGAGACCATTCCGGAGGCTTCCGCATGGTTCGGGAGTTTGGTGACGACGTCGTTGTCGGCTGCGCCCACGAACACATGGTCCTTACCCACGTTGAGGTCCTGAGCGTTGTCCGCGCCCGTGCCGGGGCTTCCTACCAGGATGATGTCATCGGCGCCGGGAATCCCGCCTTTCTCCTGAGCTGCGAGTCCGACCGTGAGAGAGCCGTAGGAATGCCCAATGGCGGTGACGTGCGGGTCTCCGCTCTCGTGCGTAGCGGAGATCCCCTCCATGAACGCGTTGTAGTCAGGGGCTCCCGCCTCGGCATCGTTCGTGAACATCACGCTGTTACCACTGGCCAGATCACCCGGTGTCACCTGCGGCGCGTCGTATCCGAGCCACACGATCGACGAGGTTCTGCTGGACGGGTCGGCTTCTTGCGCACCGATGGCTGTCTGCAACGCGCGATTCACCGTTCCGCCAGCGAACTCCGCGTCCAACTTGGTGCCGAGTCCAGGGACGTACGCCGAAACGTTGTCGGCGGCATCGGGGTTGCCATAAGCGATGATCGCGCGGCCGTTACCCTCATCGCCGATGCCCAGCAAGTACATCGGCGGCTCGCTGCCCTGCTCCAGCTTCTCCTGGATCTTCTTCAGACCGCCCAGCATGTCTCGGGAAGCGTCATCGTGCTTCCCGTCGAGTTTCCCGATGAGCATCTGAAGATTTTCGCGATTTGCCTCATCGCGTACCAGCGCCGGAATCCCGTCCAAATTCCCGATCAGCTCCGGAAACGCGGCGATGTACTCTTCACGCTGCTCCTTGCCGAGGTGGTCCCACCACTCCTTGCGTTCCGCGGGCGACTTGTCGAGCGGAAGGTGCTTCTCCACGTAGTTGTGGGCGGCTTGGCTCACCGCATCGGCATCCAAGGCCACGTCCGCCCACGTCTTGGTGTCGACCGTGAGGCCCGGGGCTGCCCTGAGTTTGTTGAGTGCCGAGCTGTACCGCTCATCGATCTCGCGTGCTTCCCGCACGGCATGGGCGAGGCGGTCGGCGACGTCCTGGGCCTTGGCACGGTGCGGATTGGGACTCTTCAGCACGGGACCACCCGGACCCAGAGCGGGGTCCAACATGCCGTTGGCATCGCGGTACAGCCCCGGGTTTCCGGCACCGATGAGGCCGTTGTTGCCCACCACGGAGCCGCCGGGCATCGTGTCGCCGGTCATCTCGTTCTTGCCACCGGCCGGGTAGTCGATGCTGCCGTTGTCATTGACGGTGTATCCGTAAGAAGCGGCGTCGCCGAGGGCGTCGCGCAGCCGACGCTGTGGGGTGCGGAGTTCACTGGCGAGCCCGTCGAGGGCGCCTCGGATGAGGCCGGTCTCGGTGCGCACGTAGTGGTAGTTCTCGCTCAGTCGCTTCAATCGCTTGACGGCGGCTCGGGCGGACTCGCTGTCCTGGGTCTTGGTGAGCTTGCCGCTCATGTCGCCGTCGACGCGTTCGCGAGCAGCGTCGGCGAACGAGGAAGCGGCGCGCCAGCCGTCGGCGGCATCGGCCAGTTCCGACAGTTCGAGGTCGCGGAGCCGCTGCCATGTCAGCCCGGATGCTGTGGCCATGGTCTACTCGCCCCTCCTCGTGCCCGGCACCGTGACCGCCTTCGCGCTGTCCCCCACCCCGGCATCCACTTCGGCGAGATCCACGGCCACCTGCCGCAGCTTCGGCTCCAGAGAACTGCACTCCTCACGGACACGACCGAGGCGTTCGTCCCACGAGGTGAGCACAGATTTGAGTGCTCCGAGGCTGGACAGCCCGGCCAGACCGCCGACAGTGCCGTCGTGAGCTCTGCGCAGGCCGACCTTTGCGGTGATCGTGCTGGTCTGGAGATCATCCGCCGTGCCGGCCGCCTGCGTCCACGGGCCGCCCTTGTGCTTGAGCGTGCCGGTACCGCCCCCGCTGCCGGACGGCTCGGCGTAACCGTCGCCTCCTCGAAGGCTGTTGATCTGCATATGGGTGGTGTGCCGCTCGACGGCCTGCGCCTTGAGCTGTTCCCACTCGTCCCACGCCATGCGCGTGTCCTCCCCCGCGACCCGGGCGTCGCCCGGGTAAGCGCCCCAGTTGCGTCTGTTGTGCTCGCTGAGATTGCCGACACAGACATTACGCACGGGGTGCGCTGCGTCGTGTCCGCACGATCACTCAAACCGGCCCTGGGTATCCGTACCTACGCGCATCGTCATCGAGCCCGGCTCGTCGGCCGCTCGGGCACGTGGCTCAAAGCCGTCACCGTGCGCCATGCGCGTCGGTGCCGTGCGGGCGGGCAGGTCCTTGCGGCACCTGAGGGATGAACGCAGTTTCGATGTACGAACGTTAGCCGGAGGCCAGTGGTGCGGATTGCGGACGGGCGCTGCGTCGGCACCGAATCACCACGGCGACCGCCGACGCCCACGAAGCAACAACTGCTCCTCCGTGGGCATACGCACATCAAAAGGAACCGGCCACGGCCGCGCTCACCGAATGAGCACGGCCGTGGCC
>NZ_JBHVFF010000375.1:0-6910 GCF_042801895.1 Streptomyces sp. NPDC057543
CTTCCCGACCACCGGCCGGGAAGGGCCCTTGCGCTGTCTCCGTTCCCTACTGCGGCTTGAAGGAGCGGATCTGGTAGCTCCCCTGGAGGTTGCCGCCGCTTCCGGCAGGGGTGGATCCGACCCGGGCGTTGTAGTTGGTCTGCGTGTAGTACTGAACGCGGTGCCCGGTCGCGTTCCAGACGGAGCGGACGTTCTTGCCCCGCTGGATGAAGGAGCAGTCGTCGGCGGTATTCGCCCGCTTCTTGTCCGACCACTGGCAGCGGGTGCCACCTCCGTTCCAGTCGCTGTAGATACAGAAGTAGCCGGGGCTGCAGCTGTAGGAAGCCCGGGCGCTCTCGACGGCGTTCGCGCCGGTGCTCTTCCCGGCGGCGTTCTCGGCGGCCCCGGCGGCGGCCGGCCCGGTGCCGAGCCCCAGGGCCAAGGCGATCGAGGTGACGGCGAGCGCGGTGATGCGGTTCATGGCGGAAACCTCTCTTCCTGACGGTGATCAGGGCTCTGTTCCCTGATCACCAGCAGCGTGGCACGGCCGCTACCTGCGCAGACAGGCGGAAAGGGGGGCGCTCGAAGCCCGCGTCGAAGATCGTGGCGCTCCGCCGTACTCCGGCGCGGAAGCAGGGCCTGAAGGGGCTCGGCCGCACGGAGGATGCGCTCCGGCAGGTACGCGGACGTGACCCGGATGTTCCAGCCCCGGCGCCGGGCGTGGCAGGTCAGGGCCAGGATGTCGAGGTTGATCGCGGTGTGCCACTGGCCGGGCCCGGCTTCGTCACCGTGGTACGCGGGGTAGGTGAGCGTGTGCCCGTCGATCGTCGCCTCGACGCCGGTGCCCGGCTCGGCGAGGGTCGTACGGAAGAGCACGGCGCCCAGCCGGGAGGCGAGGCGCAGCCCCGCCCGGCAGAGCCCGGTCACCGAGGCTCTGGCCGGCGACCGGGCGGTGGACCGACATGGCCGACACCCGAATCGGCGCCGGTGCCGGTACGCGCGCCCGCCGCCGCCTCACCCCTGCCGCAACGCGAACCACAGTTCCGTTCGTACGTCCATGTCGTCCAGGTCCGCGTCCAGAAGCGCCGCGCAGCGGGCGATGCGTTGGCGGACCGTGTTGCGGTGGACCTGGAGGGCGGTGGCCGTGCGGTCCCAGCTGCCGTGCAGGCTCAGCCAGCAGCGCAGGGTCTCGGGCAGGGGCTCGGTGAGCGGGGCGAGGACGGCGCGGGCGTGGGCCTCGGCCTGGTCCGGGGGGATCAGAGCGGACAGGCCGAGGCCGGGGCCGCAGTGGTGGTGGGCCAGCGGAGTGCGCGTGGCCACGGCGCGGCCCAGGGCGCGGGACGCCTGACCGTCGGCGAGGTTGAGCGCGGTGATGGGTGCGGGTGCGGAGACGCCGAGCGTCCAGCCGGGCTGCGGGGTGATCCGTTCGCCGCCGGGGACCAGCACCCTGATGGCGTCGCGGCCCCGGCCCGCGTCGACCAGGGCCGAGCCCAGGGCCGCGCCCAGCGCTCCGGCGGTCAGCGGGTCGACCGGGCCGGCGCCGCCGCTGCGGCGCGCGTGCACCACCGTCCACTGTTCGGCGCCGCCGAGCAGCGGGGCGACGTCCTGCGGGTCCGCGCCCAGCAGCAGCCGTACGAGGGCCGCCGACCGGCCCGCCGCGTCCGCGCCCTGATGTGGGGCGGCGAGCAGGGAGAGCAGGACGACCGCCACCCCGGCGATCGTATGGTCGCCCCCCTCGCGCCGGTCCGTCCCGAGTGCCAGGACGAGACCCTGGCCGCCGCCCAGCGCGTACGCGGACAGGTGCGCGCCCCGCACCGTGTCGGTGGCGGACGTCGGCGCGGGGCGCGGCCCGGCGGAGACCACCCGGGTGAGCCGGGCCAGCGCCGCCCCGACGTCGGGGGCCGGACGACGGCCCGCCGTGTGCAGCTCCTCGCCGTCCGCGGAGAGCAGCACCGCCCGGCCTCCCAGCTGGGCGGCCAGCTGGTGCAGCACCGCGGGCACCGGGTCCGGCCGGGCCGCCGCCGTGGCCAGGGCCTGTTGGGCCCGGGTCACCCGGCGCAGCTCACGGTGGCGGGCCTCGGCCATCAGCCGCCACACGGCCCGGGCGATCGTCGTGAACGGGGTCTCGGGCGGTACCTCCACCAGGGGCAGGCCGTGCCGGTCGCAGGCCTCGATCAGTGCCTGCGGCACCGTGTCGAACACCGGCGTCACCCCGAAACCGAGCGCCGTCGCCCCCGCCTCCACCAGCCGCGCCACATAGGCGTCCGGGTCCTTGAGCGTCAGTCCGGCGCTCAGCAGCAGCTCACCGCCGAGCAGATACGGGTACGGGTCGGCCATCTCCGAGGTGTGCACCCACAGCACATCCGCCTCGGCCGGACCCGCGATCCGGCGCAGTCCGAGCTCCTCCCGGGCGAGCAGCTCGGTGAGCGGGATCGGGGGAGTGGGAGGAGTGGGGGCAGGCGAGGCAGTGGGGGCAGACGAGGGAGTGGGGGCGGGGGGAGCGGGCGGGGGCGGCCCGGCCGAGGCTTCCGACATGGATGGTCCATCCATCGGTGACGGTGATGATGGATGAAACGTACACTTCAGCGCCGCTGGCGGGCCACCTACCGTCTTCTCCGTGTACGACGTGTACACCTGAACCGGAACGGAGGAAGCCCATGGCTGTCGACTACGCGGTGATCATCGTGTACCTGGCCGGCATGCTCGCCATGGGCTGGTGGGGCATGCGCCGCGCCAAGTCCAAGAGCGAATTCCTGGTGGCGGGCCGCCGCCTCGGCCCGTGGATGTACTCCGGCACGATGGCCGCCATCGTCCTCGGCGGCGCCTCCACCATCGGCGGCGTCGGCCTCGGCTACAAGTACGGACTCTCCGGCGCCTGGATGGTCTTCACCATCGGCCTCGGACTGCTCGCCCTGTCCGTCTTCTTCTCGGCGCGCATCGCCCGGCTGAAGGTGTACACCGTCTCCGAGATGCTCGACCTGCGCTACGGCGGCAAGGCCGGGCTCATCTCCGGCGTCGTCATGTGGGCGTACACGCTGATGCTCGCGGTCACCTCGACCATCGCGTACGCCACCATCTTCGACGTCCTCTTCGACCTGAACCGGACCATCGCGATCATCCTCGGCGGCGCCATCGTCGTCGCGTACTCGACGCTCGGCGGCATGTGGTCGATCACCCTCACCGACATGGTGCAGTTCGTCGTCAAGACGATCGGCGTGCTGCTGCTCCTGCTGCCCATCGCGGTGATCAAGGCGGGCGGCTTCAGTGAGATGAAGGCCAAGCTGCCCACCGAGTACTTCGACCCGCTGGGCATCGGCGGCGAGACGATCTTCACGTACGTGCTGATCTACACCTTCGGCATGCTGATCGGCCAGGACATCTGGCAGCGGGTGTTCACGGCGAAGAGCGACCGGACGGCGCGCTGGGGCGGCACGGTTGCCGGTACGTACTGTCTCGTCTACGCGATCGCGGGCGCCGTCATCGGCACCGCCGCGAAGGTCATGTACCCGAAGCTGCCCAGCGCGGACGCCGCGTTCGCGACCATCGTCAAGGACGAACTGCCCATCGGTGTACGAGGACTGGTGCTGGCCGCCGCACTAGCCGCCGTGATGTCCACGTCCTCCGGAGCGCTGATCGCCTGCGCCACCGTCGCCAACAACGACATCTGGTCCCGGCTGCGCGGCGCGGTGTCGCGGGGCGGCGGCGAGGAGCACGACGAGGTGAAGGGCAACCGGGTCTTCATCCTCATCATGGGCGTCGGCGTCATCGCCATCGCCATCGCGCTCAACAACGTGGTCGAGGCCCTGACCGTCGCGTACAACCTGCTCGTCGGCGGACTTCTCGTCCCGATCCTGGGCGGTCTGCTGTGGCGCCGGGGCACGGCGGCCGGCGCGCTGGCCTCGGTGGCCGCCGGTGGCCTGTCCGTGATCGGCCTGATGGCGACGTACGGAATCCTCGCCAACGAACCGATCTACTACGGACTGCTGGCCTCGCTCGTCGTGTACATCGTCGTCTCCCTGGCGACGAAGCCCACCGACGCGGCGGTACTGGCCAACTGGCGCGAACGCCTGGCGGGGCGGGGTGCCGACACCACCGAGTCCGTCGCCGAGACGGTCACCACGTAGGGCCTCACACAGGGTCTCGTCCTCGATCGCCGGGCAGGCAATTCCAGCCCGCCCCGCGATCGGGGACGCAACCCGTTGCCGCGGGACCACACCAGCGCGCCCCGCACACTGAACACCGCACGAATCCCGAAGGAAAGGCACCCACCATGAGCAACGAAACGCCGCGCGGACCCGTCGACTCCTCCCGCGTCCCGCGGTACGCCGGACCCGCGACGTTCGCCCGGCTGCCCCGCCTCGACGAGGTCCACGCCGCCGATGTCGCCGTCGTCGGCGTGCCCTTCGACACGGGTGTCTCCTACCGGCCCGGCGCCCGCTTCGGCGGCAACGCGATCCGTGAGGCGTCGCGCCTCCTGCGCCCGTACAACCCGGCGCAGGACGCCTCGCCGTTCGCCCTCGCGCAGGTCGCCGACGCCGGGGACATCGCCGCGAACCCGTTCAACATCAACGAGGCCGTCGAGACCATCGAGGCCGCCGCAGACGACCTCCTGGCCACCGGCGCCCGCCTGATGACGCTCGGCGGCGACCACACCATCGCGCTGCCGCTGCTGCGCTCCGTCGCGAAGAAGCACGGCCCGGTCGCCCTGCTCCACTTCGACGCCCACCTCGACACCTGGGACACCTACTTCGGCGCCGAGTACACCCACGGCACCCCGTTCCGCCGCGCCGTCGAGGAAGGCATCCTCGACACCTCCGCGCTCTCCCACGTCGGCACCCGCGGCCCGCTCTACGGCAAGCAGGACCTGGACGACGACGCGAAGATGGGCTTCGGCATCGTCACCTCCGCCGACGTCATGCGCCGCGGCGTCGACGAGGTCGCCGACCAGCTCCGTCAGCGCATCGGTGACCGGCCGCTCTACATCTCCATCGACATCGACGTCCTCGACCCGGCGCACGCGCCCGGCACCGGCACCCCCGAGGCCGGCGGACTGACCTCCCGCGAGCTGCTCGAAATCGTCCGCGGGCTGTCCTCCTGCAACCTGGTCTCCGCCGACCTGGTCGAGGTCGCCCCCGCGTACGATCACGCCGAGATCACCTCCGTCGCCGCCTCCCACACGGCGTACGAGCTGACGACGGTCATGTCCCGCCAGATCGCAGAGGCCCGTACGAAGTGAGCCACGACCACCACGACGAGCGGCCGCAGCTCACCCCCGAGCAGATCGCGGCCGCCCTGAACCCCCCGGCCGGGCGCAACGGCGGCGACCTCGTCGTCGAAACCCTCCAGGGCCTCGGCGCGACCACCGTCTTCGGCCTCCCCGGCCAGCACGCGCTCGGCATGTTCGACGCGCTGCGCCGCTCGGCCCTGACGTACATCGGCCTGCGCGTCGAGAACAACGCGGGCTTCGCCGCCGACGCGTACGGCCGTATCACCGGCGAAGTCGCCCCGCTGCTCCTCTCCACCGGGCCCGGCGCCCTCACCTCCCTCGCCGCGCTCCAGGAGGCGGCGGCCGCGTCCGCCCCCGTGCTGGCCATCTCCAGCCAGATCCCGGTTGCGGGCCTGGGCGGTGGCCGCCACGGCTACCTGCACGAACTCCGTGACCAGAAGGCGTCGTTCCGCGACGTCGTGAAGTCCGTCCACACCGTCCGTACGGCCTCCCAGATCCCGTCGGCGATCGCCGCCGCCTGGGAGTCCGCGCTGACCGCCCCGCACGGCCCGGTCTGGATCGAGATCCCGCAGGACGTACTCCTCGCCGAGACCACCCTGCCCGTCGTCACGGCGATGGACGCCACCCCGCGCGCCCTGCACGCCCGCCCCGAACTGACCGCCGTCGCGGCCGATCTGCTGTCGAAGGCCGAGCGTCCGGCGATCATCGCGGGCGGCGGAGTCGTACGGTCCGACGCGTCCGGCAAGCTGCTCGCGCTCGCGGAGAAGATCGACGCCCCGGTCGTCACCACCTTCGGCGGCAAGGGCGCCTTCCCGTGGGAACACCCGCTCTCGCTCCAGTCCTGGCTGGAGGACCGCTACACGACGGACTTCCTGGAGTCCGCCGACGTGCTGCTGGTCGTCGGCTCCGGACTCGGTGAACTCTCCTCGAACTACCACACGTTCGCCCCGCGCGGCCGGGTCATTCAGATCGAGGCCGACGCCGGCAAGCTGGAGTCCAACCACCCCGCGCTCGGCATCCACGCCGACGCCCGCGAGGCCCTGTCCGACCTCCTCGACGCGGTCGACCGCCGCGAGGACCCGTCGGCGCCGGACCGGGTCCGTACGGTCCTCGAAGCGGTACGCGACCGGATCGCCGGCCAGGAACTCACCTTGGAACAGCAGCTCGTCGCCGCGGTCCGCGAGGCGCTGCCCGACGCGTCGCCCAGCTTCTGGGACATGACGATCCTCGCCTACTGGGCCTGGTCCGCCTTCGACGCCCGCCGCCCGAACACGATGCATTCGGCCCAGGGCGCGGGCGGCCTCGGCTACGGCTTCCCGGCCGCCCTCGGCGCGGCGGCCGCCGACCGTACGAAGCCGGTCCTCGCGGTCTCCGGCGACGGCGGCGCGATGTACTCGATCGCGGAACTGGCCACGGCCCGCCAGTACGACCTCCCGGTCACCTGGCTGATCGTCGACGACGGGGGCTACGGCATCCTGCGCGAGTACATGACGGGCGCCTTCGGCGAGGCCACGGCGACCGAGCTCGCCCGCCCCGACTTCGTCGCCCTCGCCGAGTCCTTCGGCGTCCCGGCGGTCCGTACGACCCCCGAGACGCTCGCCGACGACCTGACGAAGTCCCTCGCGGAGCCGGGTCCTTCGGTGGTCGTGCTCCCGGCCCTGCTGAGGATGTTCGAGCCGACGCATCTGTAGGGCGGCGTACGTC
>NZ_JBHVFF010000376.1:0-6895 GCF_042801895.1 Streptomyces sp. NPDC057543
GCCTGGTGGTGGCCGCGTGGGAGCCGCTGGAGACCCCGGGCGGCGACGGGCTGCTGCATCTGCCGCCGGAGTCCTGCGTGGTGCTGGCCGACGACTGATCCGCCGCGCCCCGCGCCCGGCTGCCCGGCTACTCGGCTACTCGGCTACTCGGCTACTCGACGATTGCCAGTTCGCGCGCGGTGCTGTTGAGGCGACGGCCGCCGTCCTCGGTCACGGTCACGATGTCCTCGATCCGGACACCGAACCGGCCCGGCAGATAGACGCCCGGCTCGACGGAGAAGCACATCCCGGGCACCAGCGGCTGTTCCTCGCCCTCGATCATGTACGGCGGTTCGTGGGTGGTGACGCCGATGCCGTGGCCCGTGCGGTGGATGAAGCGCTCGCCGTAACCGAACTCGGTGATGACGGCGCGGGCCGCCCGGTCGATCTCCTGGCAGGCGACGCCGGGCCGGACCGCGTCGCAGCCGGCCTCCTGCGCCGCGCGCACGATGTCGTGGACCCGCTGCTCCTCGGCGGTGGGCTCGCCGACATGGACCGTACGGGAGGTGTCGGAGCCGTAGCCGTGCTTGAGGCCGCCGAAGTCGAGCACGACCATGTCGCCCCGCTCGATGGTGCGGTCGCCCGCCTCGTGATGCGGATTGGCGCCGTTCGGGCCGGAGCCGACGACGGTGAAGTCGACCTGGGAGTGCCCGAACTGCTTGAGCAGACCGGCCAGATCGGCGGCGATGTCGGTCTCCTTGCGCCCGGCGAAACGCACCTTGAGGATCTCACCGTACGTGGCGTCCGCGGCGGCCCCGGCGGCCGCGATCCGCTCCAGCTCATGGGCGTCCTTCACCGCGCGCAGCATCGGCAGGGCCTCGGTGAGGGAGACGTACGAGGTGCCCGGGAGCGTGCGCTGCAGCCCGAGCAGATGCATCGCCCAGGCGTTGTCGCTGATCCCGAAGCGGCCCCGGTCGTCGAGCAGCGGGGCGGTGACGGCGTACGGGTCCTTGCCGTCGGTCCAGTCCCGCAGGGTCAGGGCCGGTGCGCCGACGGCCTTCTCGGCGTCCGGGGCCTCCAGGGTCGGGACGACGAGGACCGGGTCCTGGCCGGCTTTGAGGACGAGGACGGTGAGGCGTTCGGTGTTCACGGGCTGGTAGCCGGTGAGGTACACCAGGTCGGGTCCGGGGGCGACCAGCACGCCCGCGAGCCCGGTCTCGGCAGCGGTCTCGGCGGCGCGCGCCATCCGGGCCCGGTAGTCGTCGGCGGTGAACGGTACGGGCTGCTGGTTCGGGCTGGACATGCGGACCTCCTGGCGACGCGACACGGCATACAGCATCCTGCCCGTGCGCTCCGGTCCGCGCGAGCGGGGATCAGGTTTCGCACGAACAACGTCACGAAGAACGTGAGGAAACGGCCGCGAGTGGCTCAGCGCGTGCCCTTGCCCTCCAGGTACGCCAGCACCGCGAGCACCCGCCGGTGCACCGTGCCGTCGTCCGGCTCCAGGCCGAGCTTGGCGAAGATCGAACCGATGTGCTTGCTCACGGCCCGTTCCGTCACCACCAGTTCGGCGGCGATGGAGGCGTTCGCCTTGCCCTGGGCCATCAGCTCCAGGACTTCCCGCTCGCGCGGGGTGAGGCTCCGCAGGGGTTCGGCCGACGACTTGCGGGTCAGCAGCTGGGTCACGACCTCGGGGTCGAGCGCCGTGCCGCCGCCCGCCACCCGGTCGAGCGCCTGGAGGAACTGGTCGACCCGGCCCACCCGGTCCTTCAGCAGGTAGCCGATGCCCTCGGCGCCCTGGGCGAGCAGCTCGGCGGCGTACGTCTCCTCGACGTACTGCGAGAGGACCAGGATCGGCAGGTCGGGCATCTCCGCGCGGGCGGCGATTGCGGCGCGCAGTCCCTCGTCGCGGAAGGTGGGCGGGAGCCGTACGTCGAGCACGGCGGCGTCCGGGCGGTGTTCCAGCAGCGCGGGCAGCACCTCGGGACCGGTCGCCGCGTCGGCCACCACCTCATGGCCCGAGCCGGTGAGGAGCAGGATGAGCCCCTCCCTCAGCAAGGCGTTGTCCTCGGCGATCACGATCCGCACGGCAGCTCCACTTCGATTTCCGTCGGCCCCCCGGCGGGGCTGCTCATGTGGGTGGTTCCGTCGAGGGCGGCGATCCGCCGCCTGATTCCGACCAGCCCGCTCCCGGCGCGTTCGTCCGCGCCGCCGTGCCCATTGTCGTCGATGATCACCCGCAGGGTGCCGGGGCCGCGGTCGATCCGTACCCTCGCGGCAGTCGCGCCACTGTGTTTGCTGATGTTGGTGAGGGCCTCGGCTATCACGAAGTAGGCGGCGGCCTCGATCGCGGCCGGCAGCCTTCGCCCGTCCTCCACCCCGTCGAGCTCCGCGGTGACAGGAACGCTGACATCGGCGGCCAACGCCCGTACCGCTCCGGCCAGTCCACGGTCCGTCAGGACTGGCGGATGGATGCCGCGCACCACGTGGCGCAGCTCCGCGAGGGCCGCCTCCGCACCGTCCTGCGCCTCGTCGAGGCGGATGCGCGCGGCGGCCGGGTCACGGTCCAGGAGCAGTTTGGCGAGGCCGATCCGCATGGACAGGGCGACGATCCTGGCCTGGGCCCCGTCGTGCAGATCCCGTTCGATCCGGCGCAGTTCGGCGCCGTGCGCCTCGACCGCTCCGGCCCGGCTCTCGGTCAGCTGGGCGATCCGCTCGGCGAGTGCGGTGGACGGCGAGACGGTCAGCAGGGAACGGGTCCAGCTCGCCGACAGGTCGGCGAGTACGGGAAGCCCGCGCAGCACCAGTCCTTGTCGCACGGGCGGCGGCGTCCCGTACTCGTCGGTGGCGCGCCTGTCCAGCAGCTGCACGACGGGCAGGACGGCCCCGTCGACGAGGAGCCCGACCGGCCACAGCACCATCGCGAAGTAGCCGATGACGTTGCCCATGAGCGCCTGGAGCGGCAGCCAGAGCACGTCGCGCCAGACCGTCGGGTCGGTGAGGACGCGCCGTACCCGCTCAGAGAGTTCACCACCGTCCAGCGGTGGATACGGCGTCGGCGTGAACGGGACGCCGAGCCGCGCGACCGCCCTGCGCCGCTCGAACTCCGCGAACCGGCGCAGCACTTTGGCAGCCTCGGGCAGTGCGGGCAGCCCGACGAGCACGAGGGCGAAGATCAGGACCGCCACCACCAGGAAGGTGCTCACATACGCGATCAGCGCCATCGCGACGCCGACGAACAGATAGCGCGAGGCGTCCCAGGAACGCCGGATGGCGTCCGTCAGCGGGGCGGGCGTGGTGCTCATGCGCATCACGTTACGGGGGTTCACCCGCCCCCGGAGTAGAGGCCTCCCCCGGGCCCTGGTGGAGCTGGCTACACCCCCGGTCCGGGAGCGCGCACTCTCGTCCGGACACCCCCCCACTCATAGCGTTTACCCAGGTCAGAAGGAACGAAGCCGAGCATGAAGCAGGAGAGGGACCGGGTGGAGTCGACAGTGGACACGGTCACGGCGATGCGGGCGACCGCGCTGAGTCTGGAGTCGGTGAGCCGACGCTACGGGCGTCGCGGCGACCGGGAGACGGTGGCGCTCGACGCGGTGAGCTGCGCGGTCCCGGCCGGAAGCTTCACCGCGGTGGTGGGTCCCTCGGGATCGGGGAAGAGCACGTTCCTGCAGTGCGCGGCGGGCCTGGACCGTCCGACATCGGGGACGGTACGGGTCGGGGGCACGGAGCTCGGCGCACTGTCCGAGGCCGCGCTGACCCGGCTGCGCAGGGACCGCATCGGTTTCGTCTTCCAGTCGCACGCCCTGAATCTGGTGCCTTCGCTGAACATCGAGGAGAACGTCGTACTGCCGCTGGTGCTGGCGGGCGCCGATCCGGCGGACGAGCGGGTGCTGGCCCGCGGCCGGGATCTGCTGGCCCGGGTCGGCCTGGCGGGGCGCGGGGCGCAGGGCCCTGCGACGCTCTCGGGCGGCCAGCAGCAGCGGGTCGCGGTGGCGCGGGCGCTGGTCACCGAGCCCGATGTGATCTTCGCGGACGAACCGACGGCGTCCCTGGACCCGGAGTCGGCGACGCTGGTGCTCGGTCTGCTGCGGGACGCGGTACGGATCGACGGCCGTACGGTCGTCATGGTCACCCATGATCCGGTGGCGGCGAGCTGGGCGGACGCCGTGCTGACGATGGACGGCGGTCGGCTGCTATGAGCACGCGTACGGATACGTCCACGAATACGGGTACGGCTACGGACACGGACACGCGTGGGTCGCGCACCGATGTGCGGCACGGGGTGCGGCGGGCGTCGGCGTTCCTCGCCCGGCGTTCGCTGAAGACCCATCGCCGGGCGTGGGCGGCGGTGTTCGCGGCGACGACGGCCGCCGCCGCGCTGATCGGCGCGTTCGCCTTCGTGCTGGGTTCGCTGCTGCTGGCGCAGCCGCCGGTGGAGCGCTATGCGGGGGCCGACGCGGTGGTGGCGGCCGATCAGAAGGTGACGTACACGGCGAAGCCGTGGGGCAGCGAGCCGAAGACCGCCACGACGTATCTGCCGGAACGGGTCCGCCTCGACCGCTCGGCCGTGCAGAAGGCGGCCACTGCCGACGGGGTCGCGAAGGCGGTCGCGGACGACTCGGTGCCGGTGACCGTGAGCGGCGGGAGCACCGGACCCGGCGGGGCGGGCGCGGCTTCGGCTGTCGGCCGGTCCTGGGAGTCCGCGATGCTCACCCCGTACCGGCTGACCGACGGTCACGCGCCGGGCGCGCCGGACGAACTCGTCGTCGACGGCACCCTGGCCGCCGCGGCCGGTCTCCGGCCCGGCAGCAGGGTGGCCGTGCAGGCCGACGGGGTTCCGCGGCCGTACACCGTCAGCGGTCTCGCAGCGCCGGCGCACCGGAGCAGCGGCCCCGCGGTCTTCTTCACCGAACGGCGGCTGACGGCCCTGGCCGGGCACCCCGGCACGGTCGACGCCATCGGCGTCGTCGCCGAACGGGGCGTGCCGGCCGGCGCCCTGCGGGCATCGCTGGAGGCCGCGCTGCCCGGCCACGCGCACGGCGACCGCGCGATCGAGGTCCTCACCGGCGCGGAGCGCGGGCGGGCCGAACACGTCGACGCGCTCGGCACCCGGGGCGAGCTGCTCCCGCTGCTGGCCTCCATCGCGGGAACGGTCCTGATGGTGGCGCTGCTGGTGATCGCCACCGCGATCTCCCAGGCCGTCCACCAGCGCTCCGGCGAACTGGCGCTGCTGCGGGCGGTCGGAGCGACGCCGCGTCAGCTCAGGTCGGCGGTCGGGCGCGAGGTGAGCCGGGTGGCCGGTGCCGCGGCGGTGCTGGGCGGGATCGGGGCCGTACCGCTGGGGCTGTACATGCGGTCGTTGCTGAGCACGGAACCGCTGCCGCTGCCCGTGCCGGTGTGGCTGCCGCTGGCGGCGGGCGCCGTGGCCGCGGCGCTCGTCACGCTGCTGGCCCGTCCGGTGTCACTGCTCGCGGCCCGGCGCATCACCGGGCTGCGGCCCGCCGCGGCCCTGGGCGCCGCCGGTGCGCCCGAGTCGAGCGAGCCGGGCCGGGTGCGCACCGTCGCCGGTGTGGTGCTGGCGGTCGCGGGGGTCGGCTCGGCCGGTGCGGCGACGGCGCAGAGCGGGCAGGCCGCCGCGGTGGCCGCGTCGGGTGCGGCGACCTCGTTGATCATCGCGGTGGCGCTGCTCGGTCCGCGGATCGCCCAGGTGGCGATGCGGGTGCTGGGCACGCCGGTGCGGTGGGCGGGCGGGGTATCCGGCTTCCTGGCCGCCCGGTCCGCCGCCGCGCACCATCGGCGCCTGGGCGCGGCGATCACCCCGATCGTGCTGCTCGTCGCGTTCGTCTGCGTCCAGTTGTCGGCGGGTTCGACGCTGGAGCGGGCCGCCGACCGGCAGGCCGCCGCCGCACTGCGGGCGGATCTGGTGGTGACGGGACCGGCCGCGGGCCTGCCGGCCGGTGCCGCCCGTGCGGTGCGGGAGGTACCCGGGGTGACGGCGGCGACCGGTGTGCTGCACTCCGGTGTCGTGCTCGCCCACCGTGAGCTGGGCGATCCGTTGCTGGAGCGGTTCCCCGTGCTGGGGGTGACGGCGGATCAACTGCCTGGCACGCTCGATCCGCACGTCACAGCCGGTGACCTCGCGGACCTCACCGGCCGGAGTACCGTCGCGATCGGCGAGGACCGGGCTGCGGACCTGGGCGCCGGCATCGGTGACACGGTGGAGCTCCGCCTCGGTGACGGCACGCCGGTCGGGCTCCGGGTGGTCGCGCTCTACGAACGGTCCCTGGGGATCGGTGAGTTCATGCTGCCGCGCCAGGCCCTGGCCGGGCACGTCCAGGCATCGCGCGACCGGAGCGTCCTGGTGCGCACGGCGGACGGCGGGGCCGCCTCGGCCGACGCGGTACGGCGCGCGCTCGCCCCGTACGCGGGTGCGGTGGTCCGTCCCGCGATGGCGGACGACGTACGCATCGCCCCGGCGGCATCGGACCGGGACGACGCCCTGGTGGTCATCGGCGTCGGGGTGATCGGCGGCTTCGCGCTGCTCGCGGTGGTCAGCACGCTGTCCCTGATCTCGGTGGGCCGTGCCCCGGAGTTCCGCCTGCTGCGGATGGTCGGCGCGGGCCGCCGCCAGGTACGGCGGATGCTGGTCCTGGAGACGGGGCTGGTGGTGGTGGCCGGTCTGGCGATCGGCACCCTGGTCGCGGCGGTGCCGCTGATGGCGTTCGCGGTGTCGACGACCGGATCGCTGCCGTATCTGTCCCCGGAGCGGTACGGGGTGCTGGCCCTGGCCGTGGTGGTGGCGGCCGGTCTGGGCACGATCCGCCGGGGTGCGTCCGGCGGACGCCGCGTTCCGGGACGCCGGGACTGAGCCCGTGCGGCGGCCCGCCGGGCAGGACGGGGCCCGGTCCCGAAC
>NZ_JBHVFF010000377.1:0-6885 GCF_042801895.1 Streptomyces sp. NPDC057543
GCGTCGGGATGCTGCAGAAAGAGCTCTTCTCAAGTGCTTACAAACAGGGCGGATGAGGGTGGGCAGGACGCGGCAATGGGCAGCGGCCCCCTGGTCAGGGGGCCGCTTTTGGGCTGCGGCGGTTTCGCTTAGGCGGCGCTGCGGGTCTTGCGGCGGCGTACTGCGACGGTGGTGCCGGCACCGGCGACGACCAGCGTGGCGGCCATACCGGCGATTGCCGCGGTGTTGTCGTTCGTACCGGTCTCGGCGAGGTCGGAGCCCGTGGCCACAGTCGACAGGGCGCCGTCGGTCTTCAGGGCGCTGTTGGTCTTCAGGGCGTGGTGGTTCTTCGGGGCGTGGTTGGTCTTCATGGTCTTGTTGATCCAGCCCGCGTAGGCGGGCGCGTTGGTGTAGAGGCCAGGACCCTCCGAGCACGGCACCTTCGGGGCACCGGGCCCCGAGGTGACGCCGATCAGCTCCCAGCGGCCATTCCGGCCCTTTTGGACCTGCGGCCCGCCGGAGTCCCCGAAGCACGCCATGGCCTTGGGCACGGTGGTGATGGTGCACAGCCGGGTCGGGCCCGCGTAGCCGGGCGCGCACTCGGACTCAGCGCCCCTGCGGGTGTTCAGCTCCTGCAGCCGGTCCGGGAACTTGAGCTCGGTGTCGACAGTGGTGCCGAAGCCCAGGAGCCGGGTCGGCGTGCCAGGGCGCCCTACATGCTCGGCGATCTTGATGGGGTGCTGGGCGACCGGGCGGTCCAGGCGTATCAGCGCGAGGTCGTTGTTGTTGGCGGCCTTGCCCTCGCCGTTCACATAGCCGGGGTGGACGAAGATCCGGTCGATCTTCCGGACAGTGCCGCCGGACTTGCGGTGGTCGCTGCCGACGCGCACGATGCCGTCCAGCTCCAGGCCGTCACCCTTCACGCAGTGGGCCGCCGTCAGTACCCACTGCTTATCGATCAGCGACGCCCCGCAGGTCCCGTCGTTCAGACCGAGCGTGGGGGCCGACTCGGGGACGGTCGCCATGAACGGGTAGTGCTCGGTGGAGTCCGATCCGTTGACGATGGCTCCAGCGCTGCCGGCCATGACAGTGGCGCAGGCCGCAGCTGCGAGAACGCCGACGGCAGCGGTGCGGGCGGTACGGCGGCGCAGTGGCTTGAAGCTGTACACAGGGGGTTCCTTTTGCTTGGTGGATCCGTGCGCATTCAGCCTCGTTTTTTCGATGCCTGCCAGACCATCCGGGTAACAGGTCAACCGATGGTATGGCCCTCTTCCCTCCGTACTGAGGAAAACCCGAGGCCCGGAGTGTGACCGCAGATCAATCGCGAACCCTGCAATGTGCTGATCGCTGAGCCGGGGCGCGGCTACCGGCGCAAGGACGGCACCCCCGTCTGCTCCAACGACAACGACGGTCCGCCGTCGAACGCGCTCATCGGGCACTCCATGCCCGACCAGACGAACACGTACAGCAGGTGCGGCACGACCGGCACCGACGCCGGGCACTTCCAGTTCACGTTCTACCCCGACCGCGATGCGATTGGTCCCGGCCTCGGACAATACGAAGCGAAAGGGGATCTGTACCAGATCGGCGGCGGATACGACGGGCACTTCTGGTACGCCCACACCCGCGACACCGCCCACCTCGGTGGCGACAGTGGGCTGATGACGATCAAAGGCACCTGGACCTTGGACGAGAGCATCTCCTTGGCACGAGTCCTGGTGCATCTGCCCGATACAGGTGCCCACACGAGGCAGGCCGCCTACAAGATCAGCGGCGCGGACACCACAAGCGATGCCAGGATTGTGGAACAGCGGGCTGGCCGGTGGGCCAGCCTAGGCGCCTTCCACTTCACCGGAACACCGCAGGTCACACTCACGAATGCCACGGCTGATGGGACGGCGGACGAAGACGTGGCCTGGGACTCAGTGGCCTTCCAGCCCCTCCCGGGCAAACCGAACCATGAAGTGGTCGCCATGGGCGACTCCTACTCGGCGTCGCCGAGCCGCCGCTCCCGAAGTCCCCTGATGACGGCCTACCGGCCGCGACCGCACCGGTCGCGGCGGCAGGCCGAAACATATGGTCGCCTCCCTACACTTCCCCTGGCCCGGGCGCGCGGCACGGTCCGAATACTGGAATGCTGGACCATGTCGCGCGGAAGGCCGTGGGGCGAGGCTGTGGGGGGCCGAGGATCGTGGAGGACAGGGTGCGAGTGGTCATCGCCGAGGATTCAGTGCTGCTCAGGGAGGGCCTGACCCGGCTGCTGACCGACCGCGGACACGAGGTCGTGGCGGGTGTCGGGGACGCCCAGGCGCTGATCAAGACCATCACGGAGCTGCACGACCAGCAGGCGCTGCCGGACGTCGTCGTGGCGGACGTGCGGATGCCGCCGACGCACACCGACGAGGGAGTCCGGGCCGCGGTGCAGCTGCGCAAGGCGCACCCCGCGCTGGGCGTGCTCGTGCTCTCGCAGTATGTGGAGGAGCGGTACGCCACCGAACTACTGGCCGGCTCCAGCGGCGGGGTCGGCTATCTGCTCAAGGACCGCGTGGCCGAGGTGCGCGAGTTCGTGGACGCGGTGGTCCGGGTGGCCGAGGGCGGAACGGCCCTGGACCCGGAGGTCGTCGCCCAGTTGCTCGGCCGCAGCCGCAAGCAGGACGTGCTGGCCGGGCTCACCCCGCGGGAGCGGGAGGTGCTGGGGCTGATGGCCGAGGGACGGACGAACTCGGCGATCGCCCGGCAGCTCGTGGTGAGCGACGGCGCCGTCGAGAAGCACGTCAGCAACATCTTCCTCAAGCTCGGACTGTCCCAAAGTCATGAGGATCACCGGCGTGTTCTGGCCGTGCTCACCTATCTGAACTCGTGATCGTCCGACACTGTCTCGGAACCTGCGAGCCGTCTCACCGGGGCTCAGCAGCCACAGCGAGGGCAACCTCTTCGTGGCCGGCTGCAAGACCAACCAAGGCCGGTTCTATCCCCTGTTCGATCACATCGTACTGCTGAGCGCGCCGGCCGAGGTGCTGCTGGCTCGGATCGCAGCCCGGACCAACAACCCCTACGGCAAGCGGCCCGAAGAACGTGACGCCGGGCGCTGTCACGTTGGCTGGCTGAGTGGGATGATCTCCGGGTTGATCATGCTGGAGAGGGTTGTCCGTGGGGGACGTGTCGTCGTCGTACAAGGGCCATCGGTACCCGGTCGAGGTGATCTCCCACTGTGTGTGGCTGTGCTGTACTTCCGGTTTCCGGTGTCCTTTCGTGAGGTGAAGGAGCTGATGCTCGAGCGCGGTGTCGTCGTCTCGCATGAGACGGTTCGCCGCTGGCGTGCCAAGTTCGGGCAGTGCTACGCCGGCGCGCTGCGCCGCCGGCTGCCCCGGCCCGGTGACAAGTGGCATTTGGACGAGGTCTTCATCAAGGTCGACGGTGAGCGGAAGTACCTGGGCGGGCCGTGGATCAGGATGGCAATGTCCTGGACATCCTCGTGCAGAACCGCCGGGACATTGCCGCGGCCCGGCGGTTCTTCCGCAGACTGCTGAAGACGACCCTCACAGTGCCCGGGGTGGTCGTCGCCGACAAGCTGCGCTCCTTCGGCGCGGCTCACCGTGAGGTCATGCCCTCGGTGGAGCAACCGCTCGCACAAGGGTCTGAACAACCGGGCGGAGAACAGCCACCAGCCAACCAGGCAGCGTGAACGGGCGATGAAGGGCTTCCGCTCCGTAGGTGGGGCCCAACGGTTCCTGTCCGCGTTCAGCGGGATCTCGCCCCACTTCCGACCCCGACGCCACCTGAGGACCGCACACGACTACCGAGCCGAAATCCGCCACCGCTTCGCCATCTGGGACGAGATCACCGGCGCTGTCGGCTGGCCCATCACGGCCTGAACACAGGCCCGGACCGGGGGCCCGCCATGCCCCGACGCCCCGTCAGGCACGTACACACCCAACAACGTGACAGCGCCCTCAGTTCAGGTTTCGCAGATCCGACAGCGATGCAGCCCCAGCAACGCTGTCAGGAACGATCGCTGGCACTTCTGCATGCGCCCAACCACCTGCGGTATTCGCCAGGTGGCATCCCGAAGGCTACTTTGAACGTCCGGCTGAACATCGCAGCATCCGTGAATCCCCACCGCGCTCCGATAGCTCCGATGGGGTGGCTGGCATAGCCAGGCTGTGCCAGGTCGGTCCGGCACCGGTCCAGCCGGAGTTCCCGGATGAGGGCGCTCACGGTCTGCTTTTCTGGGCGGAAGAGATGGTGCAGGTAGCGCACCGAGATGTTGTGGGCGTCCGCGATTGTCTGCGGCGATAATCGAGGTTCCGTCAGATGCGCCTCGATGAAGGCCTTCACACGGCGCAGGAGCACGGTCTGCTGGGTCTCCGGTGGCAGTAGACCCTCCCGGTCCGCCAGGCCGCAGAGGAACGCGGAGGCAAGCTGGACTGCGGCCGCTCCAAGACGTTCGGCCTCCAGCTCGCTCCACTGGCCACCAGCCAGCCCTTGGATGAACCCCGCGAGTAGGGATCCGGTCCCCTGCGCGGGAAGCCGGCGTGACAGAAGATCCCGCATCGACCGGTCCGGAAGCGGCACCGTAGGTTTCGGCAGGTGGAGGATAGTCAGCCAGCCGCTCTCGGTCACCTGCATCTGCACCGGCTGCGACGTGTCGTACAGCAGCAGGTCGCCTGCTCCGACCTGAGCATGGTTGCGTGCCTGGTCCACCATCATGATCCCGCTGGCCATGTAGCCCAGCTCCCAGAACTCGGGATCCGACCGCTGGATCAACCGCGCGGTTCGTACTGAGGTCAAGGGCGGGAACGACAGGACGGACACCTTGACAGGCCCGAGCTCCAATGCAGCGGTCGATCCCTGGAAGTCTTCGCGGTGCTCACTGGCGATGTGTGTGGGTGCGAGATCCTGCATCAGCAGGTCGCGCCACCAGCCGAACCTCTCAGCCTTCGGCACGTTGGCCGTGTGCATCTCGGCCCAGCCCATTGTTCCGCCCCCGTGCTTGTTGTTCACATCGTGACAACGACTATGCGCTCTGTGTCAATTACCCAAGCCCTGACCAACGGAACACTTCTGGTCTGAGCCAGATTCACGAATTGGACCACGGAGGAATCACGACCATGAACGTGCGTAAACGCGTCACCGTCGCCCTGTCGACCGCAGCGCTCGGTGCGGGCCTTGCCTCGGAGCGCCCGCCGAAGCGGCTCCCGCCCTGGCCAAGGCCGTCACCAGCACGGCGGTGACTGTGCTGAGCAACATCAAGAGTTCTTGCCGTGTCTTTGCATGAACGGGCCTGAGAGGGCCCCTATGGAGGGAGAACCATGAACACACGCAAGCAGGTGGCTGCTCTCGCGGCCATTGTGTCGCTGGTCGGCGGCGCGGTCGCGGCATCGCCCGCCGCTCACGCTGCCTCTGTCAGCAAAACGCAAACGAAATACATCAGCGGCACGAGCCTGAGCAAGAACACCAAGATCAGCGGCACCTATCGCTACTACGTGACCGGCTACACCGGCAACGGGGAGCCGATCTACGGGGGATCGTTCTCGAACACCGGCGCAAAGGACGCGATCAAGGGCAACGGTCTTGAAGCGGTGTTCGCCCTGAGCTATTACACCTGGAGCGGCGGCGCCTGGCACGCCTCCTCCCGGCACGCGGTGAAGGTCAACCGCTTTGACTCTTGGACCTTCAAGAACAAGAAGAGGGTCTACGGCTACGCCTGCGACCGCAAGGTTGGGACCAAGAAGCTGATCAACTGCAAGGCGTGGACGCTCAAGTAACAGCGATCCCAACCGATCCGTTCGTATTCCCGAGTCTGATATCGCAGGTAACAGGGTCGCTTCGCGCCTCCCGCGCTGCGCGGAACCGCAGCTCACGGTGGCTGATGGCACAGAAATTGGTCCGTTATCTGCGGCAGATCGTCACGGAGAGCACAAGCGCCGGTTTTCGCTCGGATGTTCCTCAACCCCGGTTCTTGGGCACGCGCACCACGCGCCGTCGCTGTGGCCCGATGGTGGCGGTCTCACTGAGTCGGTCGAGGTCGAGGTAGTGAACGTTGCGGACGCGTACTACTTCGAAGTCAGTCGGGTTGACAGGGCGTCGCTTCGTCCGTACGAGACCGGCTTGGGCCAGCTCCCGCAGCCCCTTGCTGTGGATGTCTTGTGGACTGGTGGTGAACCCCGTCGGCCCTCGTAGGGAGGACGAGGGCCGACGGGACGAAGATGAACTTCACGTACTCGTTCATCTCGTCCCCCTAGCCTCGCCGTTTCGGTTGGGGTGCGGCTGAGGGTTGGGTAGAAACGCAAAAGTGCCTTCCTGAGCTGGGACGATGGACCTTGTCTAGGGGTTCTGTCGTCGCCAGAGGAAGGCACTTTCTGCGTGAAGGATATCGGTTCGCGGCCCCGGCTTGTGGTGTCCACTGACGGGTCGGGGGTGGTCGGGCACGCCGGAGCACGTTTGCTGGCGGACCTCGCCGAAGCGACCGGGCTGACGGCGGCGTATTCCACCGTGCTCCGGCCGCTTCGGCCGCGCGGCACCGGCCATGACCCAGGCCGGATCGCCACCGATCTCGCAGTGATGCTCGCCGACGGCGGCGAGGCGATCGCGGATCTGGCCGTTCTGCGGGACCAGCGCGAGGTGTTCGGCCCGGTGGCCTCCACGCCGACGGCTCGGCGGCTGCTGGCCCGGTGCGCAGAGCACCGATCGCAGTGTCGAAGACGGCATGGGTGCCGCACTCCACCAGACCGACCATGCGCAACTGCGCGCACAGCGCCGCATCGACCGTTCGGGAAGATATCCGAGGCGGCTGAGCCGGCCCTCGGGCGCCGCGCGGCCTCGTGGAGGTCGTATTGCCGATACCGTGCGGTGTCTACGGCGTCAAATAGCGGGCGCCGAAATCTGGAGGCTCCACCCCATGCT
>NZ_JBHVFF010000378.1:0-6870 GCF_042801895.1 Streptomyces sp. NPDC057543
GTGCACCCGCACAGCCCCTTCCTTCCCCTTGGTCTCCTTTTGTTGGTACGGCTTCGCGCAAGGAACGGTTACGGCCGCAGCCCGCGCTCGTTCATCACGTCCCGCTTGTCGAGCCGTGCGTCGAACTTCGCGAGCGGCTTCGCCTTCGCCGGGTCGTCCCGCACGGCGGCCGGGGCGACGCCCGCCCAGCGCAGGATGGCCGCCGTGGCCTTCGCCTTGTCGTCGGCGGCGAGGCCGGCCACGTTCGAGCCGTGGTTGCCGCCCGCCACGGTCATGACATAGCTGTCCCGGGCGCCCGCACCGAGCCGGAAGCGCTCCGCGCCCCACGGGTCGTTCTCCCCGTACACGTACAGCATGTGGTTGGCGTGCTGCTTCACCCAGTTGTCGACGTCGCGCATCACCGACGGCTGGAACTTCATCGGGATCGAGCGCGGCACGAAGTTGCGCGGCGGCTGGTACCCGTACCGGCTGAGGTCGCCGAGCCACGGCTGCTTGATGTTCGGCGAACCGAGCTGGGTGCCCGCCTGGTAGTAGTACGGGGTGTACTTCTCCAGGCCCTGGTCGGTGTAGGCGGAGAAGCCGGAGATCGAGTCGATCGAGTCCCAGATCGCCTGGTCTGGGGCGTTCTTGGCGTCGGCCGGGATGGTGTCGCAGTCGGACAGCAGGCTGTACTGCCAGTACGCCCAGACGTAGTCCATGACGACGGCTTCGTACGCCCGGTCGAGCGAGCCGGTGGTATCGAAGGTGTAGCCGCGCGCGGCGGCGTACTCCTGGTACTTCTTCTCCAGCGGCTCACGGCGGACCAGCGCCTCGCGCTGCACACCGTTCAGCCTGTCGCGGCACTCCTTGGTGCCGACGTTCTCGAAGAACCGGTCGTACGCCGAATCCTCCTTGTTGACCACGTCGTTGGGCGCGACGTACGCGACGACACCGTCCATGTCCTCGGGGTAGAAGCGCTCGAAGTAGGTGGCGGTCATGCCGCCCTTGGAGCCGCCGGTGGTCAGCCAGTTCTTGGTGTAGATCTGCTTCAGCGCGGTGAAGACGCGGTGCTGGTCGCTGGCGGCCTGCCAGATGTCGAGCTTGGACCAGTCGGCGGGCGACGGGCGGGACGGGGTGAAGAACCGGTACTCCAGAGAGACCTGGTTGCCGTCGACGATCCGGGTCGGCTCGGAACGACTGGGGTTCGTGGAGACGTTGTAGCCGCTGGTGAAGAAGACCGTCGGGCGGGACGTGTCCTTGTGCAGCAGGGTGATGCGCTGCTGGAAGGTGCCCTTGGACGGGTGCCGGTGATCGATCGGCTGGGTGTAGTCGAGGACGAAGTAGCGGTAGCCGTCGTACGGCTTCTCCTCGATGAGGCGCATTCCCGGGATGGCCAGGATGCGGTCCTTGATGTCCGTGCTCGTGCCGCTGTCACTGCCGACCGTGCTCCGGAACGCGGCCGGTTCCGCGGCGGTGGCCGCCCCGGCCGAGGCACCCGTCGCACTCACCGTGCCGATGAGCACCGCGAGCGACAGGAACCCTCTGAGCGCCTTACGCATGCACCCTCCCCAAGATTCACAACAGACGCCGTGAACCTAGCGGGGCAACACCTGCGCCGCCAGCCCCCGTCGGCCCGGGAGAATCACGGGCCGGGGCCGTCAGCAGAGAATCCAGCCCGTGGAACCGGACTTTCCGGAAATCGTGGCCGAGGCCCGGACGCACCGGTTCAGCGCGTGGACCGTCACCGGGCCGGCCTGTCGGGTGTACCGGCCCCTGTCGACGACGGGGCCGCCGCCGCGCGGCTGGAGCGTCACGGACATCGTGCGGCGCGAGCCCGGCTTCTTGGCGACCGCGACGGCGCAGGCATAGGAGCGGCTCTTGAAGACGCGCAGCTCACCGGTCTTGAACGTGACCGTCTTCGCGGGGCGCCCGGCGCAGACCGTTGCGGCATCGGCGCTCTTCGCCGCGGTACCGGTCAGCACCAGACCGACGACGGCCACCAGCGGCAGCACGAACAGCCGCGCAAGGGTCCGGCGCGGTCCGTCCCGTCCGCACCGGCCGGTCTTTCCGGTCCCTCTGATCACCAGCAGTCCCATCGTCAGATCGAAACCCACGCCCATGTTCGACACATGTGCGTACATGCGTACGACGCAGGAGGCCATCCGGAGGTTGCATCAGGCGTACTCCGCTATCAGGGCAACCAAATCGCCACAGCATGGGTCCAACGGGGCGGATCCACACGAAAGGCAGGAACTGTCATGCTCCAACTCCCGAGCGCCCGAGCCCCCCGCGCCCGGCGCGTCATCGGCCGGACGCTGTTCGCCACCGCTCTCCTCACTGCCGTCACCGCCGTCGCCGTGGTCCCCGCCGCCACGGCCGCCCCGCAGGCCCCGGTTGCCGCGGCGCCGGCCCGCAGCGAGGCCGGCGCCCCGGCCTTCCAACAGGTTGCCCACTTCTACGCCGCCTACATCGATGCCGTCACGGCGAAGGGCGGCGGCGAACTGGCCACCTCCCTGAGGTCGTTCTATCTGACCCCCCAACTGCGCACCCAACTGGCCGACTGGGAGCGGCGCAACCACGCGGACGGCGTGCTCCGCGCCCAGAACACCCCGCTCGGCTTCCGGGTCACCTCGGGCGACAGCGGCGCGGGTCACACCTGGTCGACGGTGCGGCTCACCTGGAGCAAGGGCAAGCACCCCACGTACTCGTACCTGACCGTGCGGTCGGACCTGCGCACCTACAAGATCTCCGGCATCGGCGAGTGACACCGGGGGGCGGGCCCGGCACTCACACTCCGGCGGGCTCGTCCTCCCCGATGAAGGTGCGCCACAGCACGGCGTAGTGCCCTTCCCTGGCGAGGAGTTCGTCGTGCGTGCCGTCCTCGACGACCCGGCCGTGGTCCATCACCACGACCCGGTCGGCGCGGGCGGCCGTGGTCAGGCGGTGGGCGACGACCAGGGTGGTGCGGCGGCCGGTGAGCCGGTCGGTCGCCTGGTTGACCAGGGCCTCGCTGGCCAGGTCCAGGGAGGCGGTCGCCTCGTCGAGCAACAGGACGTCCGGGTCGACGAGTTCGGCGCGGGCGAGCGCGATCAGCTGGCGCTGGCCAGCCGAGAGGTTGCGGCCCCGCTCGGCGACCTCGTGCAGGTAGCCGCCGTCCAGCGTGGCGATCATGTCGTGGGCGCCGACCGCCCGCGCCGCCGCCTCCACCTCGGCGTCGCCGGCCTCGGGCCGCCCGTACGCGATGGCGTCGCGGACCGTACCGGCGAAGAGGTACGCCTCCTGCGGTACGACCCCGAGCCGGTGCCGGTACGCGGTGAGGTCGAGGCGGCGCAGATCGGTGCCGTCCGCCGTGACCCGGCCGCCCGTCGGATCGTAGAACCGGGCGACGAGCTTGACGAGGGTGGACTTCCCCGCACCCGTCTCACCCACGAACGCGACCGTCTGGCCGGCCGGGATCCGCAGGTCGACACCGCTGAGGGCCTCCTCGGCGTCGTCGCCGCTCCCGTACGCGAAGGACACGTCCTCGAAGGCGATCTCGCCGCGCAGCGACAGCACGTCCAGCGGTTCGTCCGGGGCGTCGGTGGAGGTCGGCTCCCGCAGCAGCTCCTGGATGCGGCCGAGGGAGACGGTGGCCTGCTGGTAGCCGTCGAAGACCTGGGAGAGCTGCTGCACCGGGGCGAAGAACAGGTCGATGTACAGGAGGTACGCGACCAGCGCACCGGTGGTGAGCGTGCCGTTGTCGACCCGGCCCGCACCGACGATCAGGACGGCGGCCGCGGCCACCGACGACAGCAGCTGCACGAACGGGAAGTAGACCGAGATCAGCCACTGACCGCGGACCCTGGCCTCGCGGTAGTGGTCGCTGCGCTGCGCGAACCGGTCCGCGCCGTCGCGCTCGCGGCGGAACGCCTGCACGATCCGCAGCCCGGAGACGGACTCCTGGAGGTCGGCGTTGACGACACTGATGCGTTCCCTGGCCAGCTCGTACGCCTTGACGCTCTTGCGGCGGAAGAAGAACGTACCGATGACCAGCACGGGCAGCGTCGCGAAGACGACGAGGGCCAGCTGTACGTCCAGGACCAGCAGCACGACCATGATGCCGAAGAAGGTGACGACGGAGACGAAGGCCGTGACCAGACCGGTCTGCAGGAACGTCGACAGCGCGTCCACGTCCGTCGTCATCCGGGTCATGATGCGACCGGTCAGCTCGCGTTCGTAGTAGTCCAGGCCGAGCCGTTGGAGCTGCGCGAAGATCTTCAGCCGCAGTGAGTACAGCACCCGCTCACCGGTCCGGCCCGTCATGCGGGTCTCGCCGATCTGCGCCGCCCACTGCACGAGCACGACCACCAGGGCCAGCGCGGAGGCCGCCCAGACGGCACCGAGTGCGAGCTTCGAGACACCCTGGTCGATGCCGTGCCGGATCAGTACGGGCAGCAGGAGCCCGGCGCCCGCGTCCACCGCCACCAGCACCAGGCTCACCAGGAGCGGCAGCCCGAAGCCGCGCAGCAGCCTGCGCAGTCCGTAGGACTCCTCGGCGCGGACGGCCCGTGCCTCGTCGATGTCGGGTGTGTCGGTGGCCGGGGGCAGCGCCTCGACCTGGGCGAGCAGTTCGGGGGTGGCGGGCATGCTGGCCGCCCCGGTGTCGCGCGGCTCCTCCTCGCGGACCCACAGGCGGGGGCTGATGCCGCGCTCGGCGTCGAACTCGGCGTCCAGTTCCTCCTGGAGCGCTCGGTCGTCCTCGGGGGTGGTGTCGGCGGTGGTGGTCGGCGGACGGTGTCCGGGCGAGGTGCCGCCCAGCTCGTCCGGGTCGGTGAGCAGCCGCCGGTAGAGCGCGGAGCGGCGCTCCAGCTCCTCGTGCGTACCGATGTCGGCGAGCCTGCCGTGTTCCAGGACGGCGATCCGGTCGGCGAGGCCGAGGGTGGAGCGGCGGTGGGCGATCAGGAGGGTCGTCCGCCCGGCCATCACCTGGCGCAGCGCCTCGTGGATCTCGTGCTCGACGCGGGCGTCGACGGCGGAGGTGGCGTCGTCGAGGAGGAGCAGCCGGGGGTCGGTGAGGATGGCGCGGGCGAGCGCGACGCGCTGGCGCTGGCCGCCGGAGAGGGTGAGTCCGTGCTCGCCGACCTTGGTGTCGTAGCCCTCCGGCAGGTCGGCGATGAACCGGTCGGCCTGGGCGGCGCGGGCCGCTTCCTCGATCTGTTCCTGCGTGGCGTCGGGGAAGCCGTAGGCGATGTTGGCGCGGACGGTGTCGGAGAACAGGAAGCTGTCCTCCGGCACGAGGCCGATGGCGGCGCGCAGGGACCGCTGGGTCAGCTCGCGGACGTCGTGGCCGCCGACCAGGACGGCGCCGTGGGTCACGTCGTAGAAGCGGGGCAGCAACAGCGAGACCGTGGACTTGCCGCTGCCGGAGGCACCGACGACGGCGACGGTCTCACCGGGCTCGATGGTCAGCGAGAAGCCGTCGAGGACGGGGCGGCCGTCGGCGTACCCGAACCGCACGTCGTCGAACTCGACGCTCGCGGGGGCGTCGGCCGGGAGTTCCTTGGTGCCGTCCTTCATGGTCGGCTCGGTGTCGATCAGTTCCAGTACGCGTTCGACGCCGGCCCGGGCCTGCTGTCCGACGGTGAGGACCATGGCGAGCATCCGGACCGGGCCGACGAGCTGGGCGAGGTACGTGGAGAACGCGACGAACGTGCCGAGGGTGATCTCGCCGCGGGTGGCGAGCCAGCCGCCGAGGGCCAGCATCGCGACCTGGCCGAGCGCCGGGACGGCCTGGAGGGCGGGGGTGTAGCGGGCGTTCAGCCGGATCGTCCGCAGCCGCCCGGCGAAGAGCCTGCGCCCGACCTCGCGCAGCTTGCCGGTCTCCTGCTCCTCCTGCCCGAACCCCTTGACGACCCGGACCCCGGACACGGCCCCGTCGACGACTCCGGCGACGGCGGCGGCCTGCCCCTGGGCATACCAGGTGGCGGGGAAGAGCCGGGCGCGGGAGCGGCGGGCGATGTACCAGAGGGCGGGGGCGACGGCGACCGCGACGAGGGTGAGCGGCAGCGAGAGCCACGCCATGATCACCAGGGAGATGAGGAAGAGCAGCACGTTCCCGATGGTCATCGGGAGCATGAACAGGAGTCCTTGGATCAGCTGGAGGTCGCTGGTGGCGCGCCCGACGACCTGCCCGGTGGACAGCTCGTCCTGCCGCTTGCCGTCGAGGCGGGTGATCGTCCCGTACATCTCGGTGCGGAGGTCGTGCTGCACGTCGAGGGCGAGGCGGCCGCCGTAGTAGCGGCGGATGTACGTGGCCGCGTACACCAGCACGGCGGCGGCTACGAGGAGCCCGGTCCAGACGGCGAGGGACCGCGTGTGGTCGCCGACGACGTCGTCGATGATCACCTTGGTGATCAGCGGGACGAGGGCCATCACCGCCATGCCGGCGAGCGAGGAGCCGAGCGCCAGCAGCACATTGCGCCGGTAGCGCCACGCATAGCCGCTCAGCCGCCGAGCCCAGCCCGGCGCCCGTCCCGCGCCCTCTGTGCCTCTCGCGTCCACAGCGTCTTCTGCGTCCGTCACCGATGCCTCCCCGTTCGAGCTGGTCTACCGGATGGCACCAACGCGGTGGGCAGCGGATTTCATCCCGCTGTTACAAAGACGGGTCCTTCGGCGTAGGCGGGTCCGTCGACCGGTCTACGCCCGGTGCGCGGCCCAGGCCCGCCGCGGCGACACGATGCGGGTGGCGTTCACCGGGGCCGGGCGGTCGGCCGGTGACCGGGGCCGGGCCGCCGGCGGGTGACCGGGGGCGGGCGGTCGGCCGGTGCCGGGGGCGGGCCGCCGGCGGGTGACCGGGGCCGGGCGGTCGGCCGGTGCCGGGGGCGGGCCGCCGGCGGGGACCGGGGCCGGGCG
>NZ_JBHVFF010000379.1:0-6859 GCF_042801895.1 Streptomyces sp. NPDC057543
CCCGTACCCCGGTCAGGGATACGGGCCCGCGCCGTTTCTTTCTGCGCGGCCGCTGCTCCGTCCGCGCCTCAGGCGAGGCCCCCGAGTCTCCCCCGTGTCTCCCGCCGTCAGCCGGTTCCCGCTCGTGTTCAGCCGGGGTGGGGGAGCAGCCGGGCCGGGCCCTGTACGAGTTCGCCGTGCAGCCGCTGCCGCAGGTTCAGGTCCTGCGGCGTCAGCTGCTGCGGGCCACTTCGTGGCGGCACCCCTTCGACCTGCTGAGCGGGTGACTCCGGGGTCTCGTACCGCATCGGAGGGTTCGCCAGGGTGAACAGCGTCGCCCCGATGAGCAGCACCGCGAAGGTGATGACCACCCTGGTCCACAGATGGGCCCGGCGCTCGCTGTCCGTGCGGATCGCGTCGGGCGAGGGGAGCGATTCGAGGGTCTGGGCCTCGGCGAGCGCGCCGAGCTGTTGATGCAGGAGCGCCGACTGCTCGGCGGGGGACGCCGGTTCCGCCAGCTCGGGCAGCCGCTCGGCGACCGCGGCACGGGCGTTCATCAGCCTGCTCGCCGTCGCCGGAGTGCTGGCCTCCGTCTCCGCCGCGGTCTCCGGCAGACCCAGGCCGACACCGTCGTGGAGCAGCAGGGTGCGGCGGTACGACGGTGGCAGGTCGAGCAGCGCGTCGAGCAGTGCGCGCGCACCGGGTTCGGCGGGTGGTGGGTCGAGCTCGCGGTGCGTGCGGCGCAGCCGGTGCCAGGGCGACACCGCGTACTCGTACGCAGCCGCCCGTACCCACCCCGCCGGATCCCGGTCCGCAACGACCTCGGGCCAGCGGTCCCAGGCCAGCGCGAAGGCCCGCGCGACGGACTCCTGGGAGAGGCTCCGGCGCCCGGTCAGCAGAAACGTCTGCCGGAAGAGGGCGGCAGCGCAGTGCATGTACAAGGCATCGAAACCCTTGACCGCTGCCGCTTCTGCTGCTGCCTCCGCCGACTCTGCCGCTGCCTCAACAGCTGACGCTGCCGCCTCAGGTGCTTCACTCGCACCGGACGCGTCAGGGGTGCCGGACAGATCGGGGGTGGTGCCGGGCTCGGTCGGGGCCATGGTGGAGCTCCCGGTGGCTTCGACGTGGGCCGGAGGACGGGACGGCGGGCGAGACGGCGTATGGGACGGCGGTTTCGCGGACGTCACCGGCTTGGACAGCCACGCGACCGTCGTCGGCGTCGCCGGGCGGGCCGCCGGCTTGACGGCGGCCTTCTGCCGGGTGCTCGACGCGGTGGACTCGGTCCGGGCACTCGGAGACGTTTCCCGCGGACCCTTCCGGCCGCCGCTGATCAGCCAGGCATACACCTCACCCTTTCGCCCCCGGGGCGTGGTGCGGCCCGTCTCCCCGGACCGGACCGTGGCCCGGGTGACGCCCACCGCCATCGCGACCTGCTCTTCACCCAGCGACTTGGCCTCACGCAGTCTGCGGCGCTCCTTGCGGGAAGGGGGCGGAGGGGTGGCGGCCACATCGGTCGAGCTCTGCGTCATGAATGAACCCCCGTGGACCTGCACTGATCAAAAAAGTACATAAACGCATATTGGGCGACACAGCCGCTGTTCGCCTGTTGCGCGGAATAAGTGCGTGTCGTTGGGAGCATGACGGGGTGACCCAAGTGACCGAAGGAAGCCCCTCGTTGTCGGCAGAGCAGAGCCCGTCCGCCGTACTGACCTTCACCTTCCTGCGTGGGGTTCTCGCGGCCGGGCTGGGGCTGGGTGCCCTCACCGTGCTCGTCATGGTGCTGTGGATCAGCTCCCCGGCCACCGACGACGGCCTCGGCGGTGTCCTCCACACGGCGGCCGGGCTCTGGCTGCTCGCCCATGGTGCCGAACTGATCAGGACCGACACGCTCGGCGGAGCCCGCGCTCCGGTGGGCCTCGTTCCGCTGCTGCTCACCGTCGCGCCGGTGTGGCTGCTCCACCGCGCGGCCCGGGACGCCCTGGAACCGGACGAGGGGCGTCCGGCGCCCTCGGCGGTGGCCGCGTTCGCCCTGGTCGTCGGCGGATATCTGCTGGTCGGGGCTACTGTCGCGCTCTACGTGCGGGGCGGTTCACTGACCGTGAACGCGCCGTCGCTGTTCTTCCCTGCGGCCATTGTGGTGGCGGGCGCGGCGGCGGCCGGGGTCTGGACGGCATCCGGGCGCCCGATCGGGCCGCCGCCGTCCTGGGCGCCGGTGCGCCTGCGCGAGGAGCTGGCGCGTTCCGGGTTCAGGAAGCGTGCCGACACGGTGTGCCGGTCGGCGGCGGCCGGGGTGGCGGTACTGCTGGGCGGCGGGGCGCTGCTCGTCGCTGTGGGACTGGTCTGGCATGCCCCGGCGGCTCAGCAGTCGTTCGTCCAGCTCTCGGGCGACTGGGCGGGCCGGGTCTCGGTGGTGCTGCTCGCGCTGGTGCTGGTGCCGGACGCGGCGGTGTGGGGTGCCGCGTACGGACTCGGACCGGGTTTCGCGCTCGGTACGGCGTCCACGGTCACCCCGCTCGCGTTCTCCGGTCGCCCGGCGCTGCCCGTCTTCCCGTTGCTTGCCGCGGTGCCTGAGCAGGGTCCGGGGACGGCCCCGAACTGGGCCGCCGCGGCGGTGCCGGTCGTGGCCGGGGTGGCGGTCGCCTGGTTCACGGTGCGGCGGGCCGCGCCCGCCCAGGCCGGACGGGACGAGGCGTGGAGCCTGCGGGAGACCGCGCTGACGGCCGGGATGGGGGCACTGGGATGCGGGGTGGGTACGGCGGTGCTCGCCGCGGCTGCGGGAGGGCCGCTCGGCACCCGGGCGTTGGTGGCGTTCGGCCCGGTGTGGTGGCTGACCGGTGCGGCGGCCCTGGCGTGGACGGCGTTGCTCGGCGTCCCCGGGGCGCTCCTGGTGCGGGCCTGGCGGCTGCGCGGCGGCGAGCGGGGCCGCTGGTGGCGGCGGGTCCCGGCACAGGAGGCGACGGACGAGGCGGCGGAAGGGGCGACGACAGATGCGGCGCAAGGAGCGCCGGACGAGGCGGCGGCAGGAGCGTCCGTTGCCCAGGCGCCTGCGGAGGTGCCCGGGCAGGCGCCTCAGCGGACGGACGGCAGCCGGCGGTGGTGGACGCGGTCCGGACGCCGGGAAGCGGGCGAGAAGGCCGAGCCGGTGTCCACGCCGGGAACGCTGCCCACCCCCGGGGGCCGACTCGCCGCGGCGGGCGGCGGGAAGGGTGAGGACTCCGAGTCGTACGACTTCCTGCCCACCGATCCCTGGTACGAACGGACGACGGTCCGGCCTCCCGAGGAGGCCGGACCGTCGTGAATTGCGCGAGGTGTCACTTCTTGACGCCGAAGAAGGGTTCCAGCGGCTTCGGCAGCCGGTCGTTGCAGGCCAGTTGGCCGGACTTGGTCAGGGCGTCGTTCACGCAGGTGTAGTAGTCGCGGTAGACCAGCTGGACCGTGAACGTCGTCGCGACGATCGAGAGCGCGAGCAGCGCCGTCACCAGCCCGCTGACCGCGGCCGTGGTCTGCTGCCTGCCGTAGCCCGGAGCGGGTGCGCCGGGTGCGCCGGCCGCGGGGACATGTCCGGAACCGGAACCCTGCAGAGGACCGGCAACCGGTGTACCGGACGCAGCGCCCGCCCCCGGGGCGCTGGTGGCTCCGCCCGGTGCGGATGCCCCCTTCGGCTTCGCCCGGAGCGAGCTGATCGACCAGTACACGGCGAGTGCGCCGAGCAGCAGGGCGATCTCCGGGAAGTCGAAGAGCGCGAAGAAGAAGGCCCACATACCGGAGAGCAGCGCGTAGCGGGCGCGCCGCTGGGCGGGGTCGGTCGGATCCCAGCGCAGTCCGCCGGGGCTGCCCTCGGGGCCGCCCTGACCGTTCGGCCCGACCGGCCCGCCGGGGCGACCGCCGAAGCTGCCGCTCTGGCGCCCGGGCTGTCGGCTGCTCCACTGGCTGCCCCAGACCGGCCGGTCGTCGGAGGAACCGTCCTCGGGCGACGCGTCGCCGTTGTCCCGGCCTCCGTTCCCCTGGCCGTTCCCGCCGTTGCCGTTGCCGGTGTTCGAAGGGTGGCGGGGCTGCCAGGGCTGATCGGGCCGGTTCTCCGGCGGTGCGGCGAACGGGTTGTCATCGGAACGAGCGCCGGAAGACGAAGAACCGGAAGGAGAGGAAGGGCCCGTGGGGGACTGGCGCTCTCGCAGCAGCAGCGAGGTCCGCTCGGGCAGCGGGTGGCGGAAGGCGGTGCGGCGGCGTCGGTCCGGCATATGGTGAACGTCTTCCCCATCTCGTCATTTCCGCCCTGCGGACGGTTCCCTGTCCCCTGACGCTACCTCCCGGCCAGGAGGGGCCGAAAGCTGGGAGCGGCTGTGACGGGCGGCCGGCAGCCGTTCCCCGGACACTCCCACGCATTCCGTAGCCGGCCCCCGGCCGATCTGCCACCGACCCCCAGCCGATCCGTAGCCGTCCTGTGGCCCCTCACCCCCGTCCCGTGGGGGTCCCCAGAGGTGCCGGTATCGTTGCTGACGGTCGGCTCGTTCGTAGAGTTCCCCGTATCACGGGGCTCGATTCTTTCGTACGACCATACAAATCAGCGTCACTCTGCTTCACCACGCGAGAAAGGGCCCAGCCGTGGCCTCCCCGCCCCCTTCCCCCGCACCGGCCCGTCTGGTCGTCCTGGTCTCCGGCTCCGGTACGAACCTTCAAGCCCTGCTCGACGCCATCGGCGACGACCCCGAGGGCTTCGGTGCCCAGGTCGTAGCGGTCGGCGCCGACCGCTCCGGCATCGTCGGTCTGGAACGGGCGGAGCGCGCCGGACTGCCGACCTTCGTGTGCCGGGTCAAGGACTACGCCACGCGCGAGGAATGGGACGCGGCACTCGCGGCCGCGACGGCCGAGCACCGCCCGGACCTCGTGGTGTCCGCGGGGTTCATGAAAATCGTGGGCAAGGAGTTCCTCGCCCGGTTCGGCGGCCGGTTCATCAACACCCACCCCGCCCTGCTCCCCAGCTTTCCCGGTGCCCATGGGGTGCGTGACGCACTCGCGTACGGCGTGAAAGTCACCGGGTGCACCGTCCACTTCGTCGACGACGGCGTCGACACCGGTCCGATCATCGCGCAGGGCATGGTCGAGGTGACCGAAGAGGACACAGCGGAGGGCGAAGCCGCTCTCCACGAACGCATCAAGGAAGTCGAGCGCAAGCTGCTCGTCGAGGCCGTGGGGCGACTCGCCCGTGACGGCTATCGCATTGAGGGACGAAAGGTTCATCTCGGTCATGTCGGTGAATAAGCCCATCCGCCGCGCCCTGGTCAGTGTCTACGACAAGACGGGGCTCGAAGACCTCGCCCGCGGCCTGCACGAGGCGGGGGTCGAGCTCGTCTCCACCGGCTCCACCGCCGGGCGGATCGCCGCCGCCGGGGTGCCGGTCACCAAGGTCGAGGAGCTCACCGGCTTCCCCGAGTGCCTGGACGGCCGCGTCAAGACGCTGCACCCGCGCGTCCACGCCGGCATCCTCGCCGACCTGCGCCTGGACGCCCATCGCGAGCAGCTCGCCGAACTCGGCGTGGAGCCGTTCGACCTGGTGGTCGTGAACCTCTACCCGTTCAAGGAGACCGTCGCCTCCGGCGCGTCCGCCGACGAGTGCGTGGAGCAGATCGACATCGGCGGCCCGTCCATGGTCCGCGCCGCCGCCAAGAACCACCCGTCCGTTGCCGTCGTCACCAGCCCCGAGCGGTACGCCGACGTCCTCGCCGCGGTCAAGGCCGGCGGCTTCGACCTGACCGCCCGCAAGCGGCTGGCCGCCGAGGCGTTCCAGCACACCGCCGCGTACGACGTGGCCGTGGCCTCCTGGTTCGCCGACGACTACGCCGCCGCCGACGACTCGGGCTTCCCCGACTTCTTCGGTGCCACGTACGAGCGCAAGAACGTCCTGCGGTACGGCGAGAACCCGCACCAGCCCGCCGCGCTCTACACCTCCGGCACCGGTGGCCTGGCCGAGGCGGAGCAACTGCACGGCAAGGAGATGTCGTACAACAACTACACGGACACCGACGCCGCGCGCCGGGCCGCGTACGACCACGCCGAGCCGTGCGTCGCGATCATCAAGCACGCCAACCCGTGCGGCATCGCGATCGCCGGCGACGTCGCGGAGGCGCACCGCAACGCGCACGCCTGTGACCCGCTGTCGGCGTTCGGCGGTGTCATCGCCGTCAACCGCCCGGTGACGGTGGCCATGGCCGAGCAGGTCGCGGAGATCTTCACCGAGGTCATCGTCGCCCCGGCGTACGAGGACGGCGCCGTCGAGGTGCTCGCCCGCAAGAAGAACATCCGCGTGCTGCGCTGCCCCGACGCCCCGTCCGCCGAGGTCGAGGTCAAGCCGATCGACGGCGGCGCGCTGCTTCAGGTGACCGACCGCCTCCAGGCCGAGGGCGATGATCCGGCCAACTGGACGCTGGCCACGGGTGAGGCGCTCTCCGCCGACGAGCTCAAAGAACTCGCCTTCGCGTGGAAGGCGTGCCGCGCGGTCAAGTCCAACGCGATCCTGCTCGCCAAGGGCGGTGCCTCGGTCGGCGTCGGCATGGGCCAGGTCAACCGGGTCGACTCCGCGAAGCTGGCCGTCGAGCGGGCGGGCGAGGAACGTGCACAGGGCTCGTACGCCGCGTCCGACGCGTTCTTCCCGTTCCCGGACGGGCTGGAGATCCTGACCGCGGCCGGCATCAGGGCCGTGGCCCAGCCGGGCGGTTCGGTCCGCGACGAACTGGTCGTCGAGGCCGCGAAGAAGGCGGGCGTGACCATGTACTTCACCGGTACGCGGCACTTCTTCCACTGACGGGAACGGCGCGCCGGGCCCACCCCGGCGGCCCGCGGTGTGCGGCAACCACCGTGCCGGGCAGGACCGAAGGCCGTAACT
>NZ_JBHVFF010000380.1:0-6856 GCF_042801895.1 Streptomyces sp. NPDC057543
ACCGCATACGCACCGAAGGCATCGAGAAGAACACCCACGACAACCCCTTCGGCGCCGTCCTCTCCTTCCGCGGCACCCCCACCGACACCACCGTCAAGCACGTGCTCTCCGGCAAGGTCATCGAACTCACCGACACCTTTCCGGTCCCCGACGCCAAGGCGTTCGAGGTCGGCCAGTGGTGGGCCGTACAGGTCGACCCGGTCGCGGGCGGCGGCGGTGACGAACGCGAGCTGCAGAAGCTGGTCGAGATCACCGAGATCATCGACGCGGGCCACATCCGGATCGGCTACCTCAACGGCTGGGAACTCGCCGCGGGCCGCAACCTGACCTGGACCCGCATCGAACCGGTCCACAACGCCCACGTCCGCAACATGGTCTTCGAGGGCGCCGGCCCCGACGAGTACACCGGCTCCCACCCCGTCAGCTTCGAGTACGCCGTCGGCTGCGACGTCTCCGGAATCCACGCCACCGGCTCCTTCTGGCCGGTCATCATGCGCCGCTGGTGCACCCGCTTCCGTACCGAGGACTGCTCGCTGAAGAACCCGCCCACCGTCGAGTACGGCGGCGCGGGCTATCTCACCCAGCAGATCTACTGCCTGTACGGACGGGTCGCGGACTGCACGACCAGCAACGTCCGCCATCTCAACGACCTCACCGCCTCCGCCTACTGCACCGTCGTGAACTGCCACGGCGACGGCGACGACGCGGGCGGCAACCCCTTCACGACTCACGGGCAGTACGAGCACGACCTGCTCTTCGATGGCAATTCCGGACTGATGGACATAGCCAACTCCGGTGCTCAGTGGGGCATTTCCGCGAAGCGCATCACCGTACGCCGACATGTCTGCTCCTGGTTCACCGCCAACACCAAGATCACCGATCTGACCCTCGAAGACATCACGGTGATCGCGCGCCCCACCTTCGACCAGGCCGGCACCCTCACCGTCAACGCCGACGGAGCCCAGGTCCGCGGCTGCACCGCCAAGACCTTCGCGGTCGCCCAGCGCTCCGCCCGCTCCACCCGGCCGACCACGATCAGCGACTGCTCCTTCGAGCCGCCCGCGGGAGCCGTCCTCGTCCAGACCCCGGTCACCGCTCCCGTCCACTTCATACGCTGCACCTTCAAGGGCGTCGACGGTGCGATCCTGCGCGGTGCGGGACCCGTCCACTTCACCGACTGCACCGTCACCGGCGCCGAGAACGCCGCCCCGCTCTCCGTCGGCTCGGCGGACCTGCGGATCGACGGCGGCACCTACGAGAACACCGGCATCGAACTCAGCGCCGTACGCGACCAGCGGCTCACCGTCACCGGCGGTACCCGCCTCACCGGCAGCAACAAGACCAAGGCGCTGCTCGGCCGGGCGGCCGGCCCGGGAAAGGTGACCTGGGACATCACCGCGCTCAGCAGCGCCGCCTCCACACCGGACACCGCCCATGTGCGCATCACCGACGGCACGAACAACTACGCGGCCACCGGCAGCCGCTTCACCGGCGGCACGCTCCACCTCGCCCCGGACGCCCTGGCCTCGGTTCTGCACACCGCGTGCGTGGAGGACGGTACGAAACGCAGCGCGATGCCCGCGAACGGTGACTCGGTACGCACGGACGGGAACCTGACCCTGTGACCGCCGTCATACGGACCGCGACCGCGGCCGACGATCCGGCCCTGGCCGCCCTGTGGCAACGGTGCTTCGACGCCCCGCACATCGCCGCCCTGCACGCCCTCGACCCGGACCGCCACCGGCACACGTTCGTCGCGCAGAACGGTCCGGAAGGCGGCATCGACGCGGTCGTCGTCTACGTACCCCGGCTGATCCGCGACGCGCACGGCACCCCGCAGCGGGTCGGCGGCATCGGTAGCGTCGCCACCCGTCCCGAGGCCCGGGGGCAGGGGCTGGTGCGGCGGCTGCTGGCGGCGGCGGAGCGCACCATGACGGCCGAACAGTGCGCCTGGTCCCTGCTGTTCACCGGCACGCCCGGGGTCTATCGGGGCTCGGGATGGCAGGAGTTCGGCAGTACGTACACCGAGGGGACGCTGGCCGGCCCCGGCGCGTCCGGGGCGTTCCGAGTCCGCGAGGCCACCGCGCGGGACGCCGTGGAAGTGGCCGCCCTGCACCACGCGTACAACGCGAACAGGCCGCTCAGCTCGTTGCGGGCGCCCGAGGACTGGTCGGTGCGAGTGCCGGCCTGGTACGGCCCGGTCGAGCGGTCGCTCGTGGCCGAGGACCCCGCGTCGGGGGCGTTGGCCGGCTGGATCGTGGCCCAGCAGGTGGGCGAGTACGTGGAGGTGCGCGAGTTCGCGGGCGTGCCCGAGTGCCTGGGCGAGCTGTTCGCCGCCGTCGGTGCACGGGGCCGGGGCGCGGGGCTGAGCCGGGCCCGGGTCCGGATTCCCGACGGCCCCGAGGTCAGGGCGGCGCTGCCGGCGCTGTTGGCGGACCCCCGGTCGGTGGAGGAGCACGTGGGCATGGCGCGCCCGCTGCACGCCACCGCCGAATCCGTCCGGGCCACGGTCACGGCGCCCGGTGCGGTCCACTGGTACGGCGACTGCTTCTGAGTCCGGGGCGCTGTCAGCGGCAGGGAATGAGCAGACAGCGCCCCACCAGACCCGCCCCGGCGCCCATCCGCTTCCTGAACTCCTCGGCGAGCAGCGGCACATCGCGCAGCCGCCACAGCACCCGGGTCGCCGACCAGGCCGCCTCGCGGGCCCGTTCCAGGGCCTACGCCTTGTCCGCCGGATCCTGTTCGTCGTACGCCGACGTCCCCGAATCCAGCAGGGGCTCCTGGGTCTTGAGGTGTGCCGGGGCGAAGGCGCGCAGTACGTGGTAGCCGGTGATCACCACGATGGTGCCCAGCGCGATACCGCTCAGCTGGAAGGTGTCGGTGATCTTCAGGCTGACTCCGCCGACCCCGATGATGATGCCCGCGGCGGCCGGGACCAGGTTCAGCGGATTGCGCAGATCGACCTTGGCGTGCAGCCAGATCTGGGCGCCGAGGAGGCCGATCATGCCGTACAGGATGACGGTGATACCGCCGAGCACACCGCCCGGGATGGCGGCGACGACCGCGCCGAACTTGGGGCAGAGGCCGAAGAGCAGGGCGAAGCAGGCGGCGGCCCAGTACGCGGCGGTGGAGTAGACGCGGGTCGCGGCCATGACGCCGATGTTCTCGGAGTACGTGGTGTTCGGCGGGCCGCCCACCGCGGTCGACAGCATCGACGCGGCGCCGTCGGCGGCGATCGCGGTGCCCAGCTTGTCGTCCAGCGAGGCGCCGGTCATCTCGCCGACGGCCTTCACATGCCCGGCGTTCTCGGCGATCAGCGCGATGACCACGGGCAGGGCGACCAGGATCGCCGACCACTCGAAGCTCGGCGCGTGGAAGGACGGGAGTCCGATCCAGTCGGCCTTGGCGACACCCGACAGGTCGAGCCGCCAGTGATCGACGGCCTGGGCTCCGCCCACCGGGGAGTGGATCTTGCCGAAGACCAGGTCGAGGACCCAGGACAGCACGTACCCGAAGACCAGCCCCAGGAAGATCGCGATACGCGAGAAGAATCCGCGCAGGCACACCACGGCCAGTCCGGTGAACAGCATCACCAGCAGCGCCGTCCACTGGTCCTGCGGCCAGTACGTCGACGCGGTCACCGGGGCCAGGTTGAAGCCGATCAGCATGACGACGGCGCCGGTGACCACCGGCGGCATCGCCGCGTGGATGATCCGGGCGCCGAACCTCTGCACCGCGAGACCGGCGAGGAAGAGCACCACACCGACGACGAAGACCGCACCGGTGACCACGGCGCTGGACCCGCCGCTCGCCCGGATCGTCGCGGCGACCCCGACGAAGGAGAGCGAACAGCCGAGGTAGCTGGGCACCTGGCCGCGCGTGGCCAGCAGGAAGATGGCCGTCGCGACACCCGACATCATGATCGCCAGGTTCGGGTCCAGGCCCATGAGTACCGGAGCGACGAACGACGCACCGAACATCGCGACCACGTGCTGGGCGCCGAGTCCGAACGTACGGGGCCAGGAGAGCCGTTCGTCCGGCCGGACCACCGCCCCCGGTGCGGGGGTCTTCCCGTCGCCGTGCAAGGTCCAGCGCACGCCGAGGCCCATGGTCGCTCCCTGTGTGTAGATACGGGGTCCAGTGCCTCGCCCGGCATGGTGCTCACCGCAGAAATGATCAGCGACATGATAATGCCGAATCGCGGCGCCTCCGCGGCCGGGCCGCGGACGGGGGAGCACCGCCGGTGTGCGGGCCGGGGACCCGCGCCCCGCACAGCCCACGGCTCAGGGGCGCGGCTCGGCCGCCGCCGGGCTCGGAGCGCCGGTGGCCGAGGGCGACACGGCCCTGCGGTCGCCCGCCCGCAGCACCCCGGCCCCCAGTACCAGGCCGAACGCCAGCACCGTCACCAGGCCGAACGAGACGACCAGCGACGTCGCCTCGGCCAGCGAGCCGATCGCGGACGGGGCGATGAGCCCGGAGGTGTACGTGATGGTGGCCACGCCCGCGATCGCCTGACTCGGGTTCGGGCCGCTGCGCCCGGCCGCCGCGAAGGCGAGCGGGACGACCACGGCGACACCGAGGCCGAGGAGCCCGAAACCGCACATCGCCAGTACCGCGTCGGGTGACGCGACCACGAGCAGCCCGCCGACCGTCGCGAGGACGCCGCCCACCCGTACGGTCCGGACCGCGCCGAAGCGGTCGACGACCTTGTCGCCGACGATCCGGGCGACCGCCATGGTGAGCGCGAACGCCGTCGTGGACGCCGCGGCGAGCCCGGCGGAGGTGTCCATGATGTCCCGCAGATAGACCGCCGACCAGTCCAGGCTGGCCCCCTCGGCGAACACCGCGCAGAAGCCCACCGCGCCGATGATCAGCGCGGACTTCGGCGGCAGCGCGAAGCGCGGCGGCGGCTCCTCGCCGGGCTCGCTGCGCAGATCCAGTACGCCCCGGCAGGCGATCAGGCCCAGCGCGGTGAGGACGAGCGCGGCGATGGAGTGGTGCAGCCGGGCATCGGCGCCCAGATGCGCGGCCACCGTGCCCGCGGCCGAACCGATCAGGGCGCCCACGCTCCACATCCCGTGCAGCCCGGACATGATCGACTTGTCGAGACGGTTCTCCACCTCCACACCGAGGGCGTTCATCGCCACGTCCGACATGCCGGCCGATGCCCCGTACACGAAGAGCGCCGCGCACAGCGTCAGCAGGTTGGGGGCCAGCGCGGGCAGGATCAGCGCCAGAGTCCACAGGGCCAGCAGCCCGCGCAGTGCGGTCCGGGCGCCGAAGCGATGGCTGATCGCGCCGGCCAGCGGCATCGACAGCGAGGCGCCGATCGCGGGGAAGGCGAGGGCCAGACCGAGCTGTCCGGCACTGACCCCGGCGTGGTCCTGGATCCAGGGCACCCGGGTGGCGAAGCTGCCGGTCACCGCGCCGTGCACGGTGAAGACCGCGGCGACGGCGAACCTGGCCCGCCTCACCTGCTCCATGCCGAAGACCGCCACTGTGGAATCCGTTGTCATACCGCCGTGCCCTCCCTTTGGGAATCCTCTGTCGCCGGCGACCCCGGCGCCCGCCTTCACGGTGCCGGGGTAAACTATCAGGAACCCTGCCTGATAAATAGTGGGTCTACTCAGTCCGTCCCTTCATCCCGTGCGGCAGTGATCTGGAAGGATCCCGGCATGCCCGCATCACCGAGCACCGCCCGGGCCATCAACGACCGGCTCGCCCTGCGACTGCTCCAGCAGGACGGCCCGTTGACGGCCACGCAGCTGAAGACCCTGACCGGTCTCTCCCGGCCCACCGTCGCCGACCTCGTCGAACGGCTTCAGGGAGCCGGTCTGATCAGGGTGGTCGGTGAGGCGGGCGCCGAGCGCCGCGGCCCCAACGCCCGCCTGTACGGGATCGCCGCCGACCGTGCGCACCTCGCCGCGCTCGACGTGCGCACCGGCAGCGTCGCCGTGGTCGTCGCCGATCTCCTCGGCGCCACGCTCGCCGAGGCCACGCTGCCCATCGGCAGCGACACCGACACCGAGTCCGCCGCGGAACGGGCCGCCGCGCTGCTGGAGCGCACCGCGCGCGAGGCGGGGGCCGCCCCGCTGCACAGTGTCGGCGTCGGCGCGCCCGGTCTGATCGACCCGGTCACCGGCGAACTGCGCGACACCTCCGGACTGCCCGCCTGGCACCGGCGGCTGGTCCGGGTGCTCCAGCAGCGGCTGCCCGCCACCGTGCTGGTGGAGAACGAGACCAATCTTGCCGCCGTCGCCGAACATCGCAGCGGCGCGGCCCGTGACCGCGACACCTTCGTCCTGTTCTGGCTCGGCAACGGTGTCGGCGCGGCCGTCATGCTGGACGGGAAGCTCCGGCGCGGGGCCTCCGGCGGTGCGGGCGAGATCGGCTTCCTGCCGGTGCCCGGCACGACCGGCATCCCCTCGGCCGTCAACTGTGACGGCGGGTTTCACTCATTGGTGGGCTCTGTCGCGGTCTGTGAACTGGCCGCCGCCCACGGCATCGTGGTGCCCTCGGACACGGCCGACGGGGACAAGGAGCCGGGTGCCGCGTTCGCCGTACGGGCCGCGCTGGCGGGGGAGGGGGACGGCGAAACGTTCCTGGACGCCCTCGCCGAACGCCTCGCGCTGGGTGCCGCCGCCATCGCCTCGATCCTCGACCCGGGCTGTGTGCTGCTCGCGGGCGAGGTCGGCCACGCGGGCGGCGACGCGCTCGCGGCCCGGGTCGAGGAGCGGCTCGCCACGATGTCCCCGTTGCGCACCGAGGTCAGGGCCGGGCGGCTGGGCGGCGCCGCGGTGCTCCGCGGCGCGCTGCTCGCGGCCCGGGAGGCGGCTCAGGACGAGCTGTTCACCCC
>NZ_JBHVFF010000381.1:0-6841 GCF_042801895.1 Streptomyces sp. NPDC057543
CGCCGGGCGCCACCCAGCCCCCGGCCGGGGGGGCGCCGCCCTGCGGGGGCGCCGCCACTCCCCGTCTCCGCATCTTCCTGGAGCCCCATCATGTCCCGTATACCGCCACCGCTTTGGCGCGCAGTCCTCCCGGCGCTCGCCTGCCTCGCCCTCGCAGGCTGCTCCTCCCCCTCGCCGTCCTCCGCGGACGCCGTAGACGCTTCGTCCGCCGCACCACACGGGGACACTCCCAACTCCCCGAAGGAAACGGGTTCCAGAGCGGCGAACGAGCCAGGCTCCCCGGAGTCTGCCGCGAGCCCCACCCATGTCGGCATCCCGTCGATCGGGGTGAACAGCTCACTCATGCGGCTCGGGCTGAACGAGGACGGCACGGTCGAGGTCCCACCCGCCGAGAAGGGCATGACGGTCGGCTGGTACACCGGGGGCGCGGTCCCTGGCGAACGTGGCGCCGCGGTCCTCATCGGCCACAACGACACCCGCCTCGGCAAGGCTGTCTTCCACGATCTCAAGAAGATCGGCAAGGGGGCGGACATCGCGATCCGCAACGACCGGGGAGCCGAGATCCACTTCAGGGTCACCGGCACCGAGACCGTCAGCAAGAAGGCGTTCCCGACCGAGAAGGTCTACGGTGCCACCGACCAACGCGTCCTGCGCCTCATCACCTGCGACGGCGCCTTCGACGCCCAGGGCCACCCGGTGGACAACCTCATCGTGTACGCCGCCCGGAGCTGAAGGCGCCCGCGACCGTCGCCCCCGCCTCGTCACCGGCGGCCTGCGCTGCCGCGTCCCGGCCCACCCGGCCACCGGAAGGCGGGGCCGACCTCGAGCTTTCCCTGTACCAGGGGAGGCGGAGGACCCGGGCGAGGGGTGGGCGAGTCGGAGCTGGGTGGACACCCTTGGTCGGAGCATTTGATCAGCCGAAGGCCGCCCCCGCACTCCGCAGACGCCGAGATCACCACCACGTTCGACAAACGCCATGGTTCATTGAAGATCTTGATCGCTCGGCCTGCGACGGCGGACCTCCGGCACCGGACATCACGAGCCGGTGGCACGGGTGAAACGCGCAGCCCACTCCCGGACGAAGTCGACGAACTCGGGAGGGCCGAGCACCTCGAACTCCGCGCCCACATTGCCCAGTGCCTGAGTCGGCCAGTCCAGGGTCTGCGAGGTCATCCGTACCCGGCACCGCTGCTCGTCGACCTCCTCGACCGTCGCCCACGGGCCAACGCGCGCGCGAACAGCCGCTGCGGGGGCGTGCACAAGCGCTTCGACGGTGTGCGGAACGGGGACGCCGCCGCTCCCCGCACGGACGAAGGCCGAGGCGTCGTCGGCAGGTAGCTCGCGCGGGCGAAACCGCTCTCCGGTCCCGCGCGGATCGTCGAGACGGTCGAGGCGGAAGTTGCGCCAGTCCTGCCGGGTCAGGTCGTAGGCGACCATGTACCAGCGGTACCCGAGCGAGACCAGCCCGTGGGGCTCGACATGGCGGGCACTCCGAGCGCCACCGCGGGCGGTGTAGGAGAAGCGAAGTCGTTCCTCGTCCCGGCACGCCTGCGCGATGGCGGTCAGCACACCGGCCTCGACGGTCTTCCCACCGCCCTCGACCGAGGGCACGGTCACCACCCGCAGGGCGTCGACCCGTCGGCGCAGTCGCGCCGGCATGACCTGCACGACCTTGGTGAACGCGCGGATCGAGGACTCCTCGATTCCGGTGACCGCGCCCTGGGCGGCCGCACGCAACCCGATGGCGAGCGCGACCGCCTCCTCGTCGTCGAGCACCAACGGCGGCAGGGCGGCGCCCGCCGTGAGCTGGTAGCCGCCATCGACGCCGCGACTGGCCTCGACCGGGTAGCCCAACTCGCGCAGCCGGTCGACGTCGCGCCGCAGGGTGCGCGCAGAAACCCCGAGCCTGTCGGCCAGCTCGCCGCCCGGCCAGTGCCGGTGGGTCTGGAGCAGGGACAGCAGCCGCAGAGTCCGAGAGCTTGTGTTCGCCATGACCTCAGGATGGCGCCAATTGAGGTCGGAAAGTGACCGCTATGGCTCATAGCGTGGGTCTCACGAGAACGGCACGGGCCCAGGCCGGGTGCGCCGACTGATCGAAACGAGGAGAACCATGACCGACAGCACGATGTCGACGACCCCCGACACGATGTGGGAGGTGCGACTGGCCAAGCACCTGAAGGGAGACCTCGGGACCGACACCTTTGACCTCGTACAGGTGCCGACGCCCGAGCCGGCCACGGGAGAGGTACTGGTCCGCACGGACTACCTGGGCCTGTCGGTCGCCTATCTGGAGATGATGCGCGCCGACTCCCATCTGCCGATCCCGCCGTGGCAGGTCGGCCGGCGCATCGGAGGCGGCGCAGTGGGCACGGTCGTGCGCTCCAACAGCGCGGACCTGGCCGTCGGCGACCTGGTCCGCACCATGACGGGGTGGTGCGAGTACTCGGCCGGGTCTGCCGACCAGTACCCCAAGCTGGACCCGGAGTTGTTCCCGAGCCCGGTGCACTACCTCAGCCAGGGGCCCACCGCCTACTACGGGATGTCCGAGATCGCCAAGGCCGGCGCCGGCGATGTCGTCTTCGTCTCCGGCGCGGCGGGCGGCGTCGGGTCGCTGGCCGGACAGATCGCCAGGTGCCGGGGCGCCGCGAAGGTGATCGGTAGCGCAGGTAGCCAGGCGAAGATCGACTACCTGGTTGACGAGCTCGGCTTCGACGCGGCGTTCGACTACCACGACGGCCCCGTCCTCGATCATCTGCGGGACCTGGCGCCCGAGGGCATCACGGTGTTCTTCGACAACGTCGGCGCAGAGCAGTTCGACGCGGCGGTCGAAGCGGCGGCGCCCGGGGCCCGCTTCGCGCTGTGCGGCGCGCTGGCCACTCAGATAGGCGACCACGAGGACCGGTTCCCCGAGCCGGATCTCGCTGCGGCGGCCGCCAAGGGGATCGAGGTTCTGCCGTTCTCCACCTATCACACCCCGGAGCAGGTCGCGGCGTGGACCGAGCACTTCAGTACGTGGTTGAGCGAGGACCGCTTCGTGTTCCCCCACACGATCGTGGAAGGCGGCCTCTCGGCAGCTCCACAGGCGCTCGTCTCCCTGCTGAAGGGCAGCTACAAGGGCAACGTCTCCGTCAGGGTCGTCGGCTGAGGATCGAAGCGCGCCGCCCGTCACACACGGACGGGCAACGCGCTCCCGCTGACGTCCCCACCATTCAAGGAGAACCGGCACCACATGACCGACGCCTCCGTGCTGTCCACCCGCACCCTGAACCGGACACTGCTCCAACGTCAGTTCCTGGCCGCCCGAACCTCCCGCCCGGCGCTCGACGTCGTCGAACACCTGGTCGCTCTGCAGGGGCAGGAGCCCAACTGGCCCTACGTGGGCCTGTGGACCCGGCTGGCCGACTTCCGACATGACGGCCTGATGGCACTGCTCCGCGACGGGCGCGTGGTGCGCTCCACAGCCCTACGCAGCACCCAGCACCTGACCAGCAGCAACGACTTCCGCTGGCTGCGGCCCGTCGTCCAGCCCGTCCTGGACCGCACCGCCCGGGCGCGGTACTTCGCCGCGCAGACCACCGGGTTGGACATCGCCGAGCTCACCGAAGCCGGTCGGGAGCTGATGGCTGGCCAAACCCTGCCTCGGCGGAAGCTCGCCCTGTCGCTCGCCGAGCGCTTCCCGGGCCGCGACGGCCGCGTGCTCGCGGGGGCGGTGGAGCTTCGGGTACCGATGGTGCACGCCCCGGCCACCGGCGCCTGGGGCGCCTGGGGCAATCGCCCCAACATCGCCATCACCCTCGCGGAGCCCTGGATCGGCCGACCGATGGCAGCGCCACGAGTCGAGACGATGATCCGCCGCTACCTGGCGGCGTTCGGCCCGGCCGGCGTCATGGACATCCAGACATGGTCGGGGCTGACCCGCCTGCGTGAAACTCTCGACGGGCTGCGGTCACAGCTGCGTGTCTTCCACGACGAGCGGGGCACTGAGCTCTTCGACCTGCCCGACGCGCCGCTCGCCGACCCGGACCTGCCCGTCCCCGTGCGATTTCTGCCCGCCTTCGACAATCTCCTCCTCGGGCACACGGACCGCGCGCGAGTGATCAGCGAGGCAGACCGCAAGCTGGTGATGCCGGGTCAGGCCATGGTGCGGCCCACCTTCCTCGTTGACGGCTTCGTCCACGGCACCTGGTCGGTGAAGGGCTCCGTACTGCTCATCTCCCCGTTCCGGCCGCTGTCGCAAGCGGGCACACAGGCAGTACTGGACGAGGCCGAGCGACTTCTCGCCTTCATCGCACCTGACGCGACCGAACGGGGGGTCACGTTCAGCTGAGAACGACGGGACCTTTCCCCCTCATGCGGCGGCCGCCTCGTCCTCGCCGAGCACGCTGAAGTCCAAGAACTACCGCTGTTCCACCAACCACCAGGTCGTTGTCGACGCCGACAGCCGCCGTGTCGTCCTGGTCGGTGAACCCCAACCCCTGCCCGGCAATCGCAACGGCTGCAAGGCATGGGCGAAGTCCGGAGTGAAGGCCGCCGTGGGCACGACCCTGACGATGGCCGACGGCGGCTGTCCCGGCACCGGACTCCTCATGCCCCACCGCCGCACCCCGGGCGAGGAATTGCCCGAGTGGAAGAGGGAGCACAACCGCTCGCACAAACCTGACCTGCAAAGAAGCGGCGCGGCTCGACCCTCAGGCGAAGAAGGTGGGGTTTTCGGTCACCCACCGCGTCCTGGCTGCTGGCCCAGCACGTCGGACGCCCGACGCCACCGAGTGGGCAGGACCCTGACCTGAGTGTGAGAATTGGGTACTGGATCGCAGTTCGGTGTCCAAGGCACGCCCGTCGATGCATGGGAGCGGGCGCAGCACCTGAGGTCCCCTCCCCTGATCCCATCGACACGCTGGGAGGCTCTCCGTGAGCGAACGTCTCAATGCGTGGCCGACGCTGGTCTATGAGGACCTGGCGCCCATGGTCGACTACGTGAACCGGGTGGTACAGGTCGCGGGCAAGTACACCCTCGACGAGCCCTTCGAAGTCGGCTGGGGAAACATCGTCCTCGATGTCACCCCCCGGGGGCTCAGTACGCCAACCCTTCGGCAGCGAGGCGTGACCTTCACGGTGCACTACAGCCTGCTCGACGGACACGTGGTCATCGAGGCCGACAACGGTTCGCGGACGGTGCCATTGTCCAAGGGATCGGTCGCCATGTTCTATGCGTCCTTCTGCCATGCGGCAGACGAGCTCGGCATACACCGACCGCGCAGCTCGTTGATCTGCGAGATTCCCGATGCCCCGCCACGCTTCGAGGACGATCACGTCGAACGCACCTGGGACGGCCACGCAGCCCGGCTGATCTGGACAGCGTTGAACCTCGCCGCTGACGGGCTCGAGGCGTGGCAGGCCCCCTTCCTGGGACACCGCCCCCGGGTCGGTGTGATGTGGGGCGGCTTCGACCTGTCAGCCACGCGTTTCCGGGCGCAGCCCACCGTGCCGCCGCCCGGCCGGCCTCCGTTCATGCAGAATGCCCAGCTCGACGCGTACGTGTCGGTGGGATTCTCCTTCGGGGATGACAAGGCGCCGAACGTGGGCATGTACGCGTACATCTGGCCCCAGCCGGACGGTCTCGAGGGCCGGTCCTGGGGTGTTGAGGGCGCTGCCTGGTATCCCGACGCTGGTCTGGTTCGTCTGCCGTGGGCCAAGCTCAGGGAGACAGCGGACCCGCACCAGGCCATTGTGGCGTTCGGTGACGCCGTCTACGACGCCGCCGTCGAGACGGCAGGCTGGCCGTCCGACCTGGTCGGACCCCGCGTCGAGGGTTGGTACATGAGCAGGACACCGCCCGAGCTCGTCCAGCACCAGCACGGCTGACTCAGGTCGAGTTTCCGACTCGGAAGACCAGGAGCCTGTCTCGGCAACGGGCGACCCGCGCCTCGATCGCCCGCTTCCGCCGCCGCCGCCTTCACGCGCTCGCCGATTTCACCAACGGCGAGGAGAGCATCCATGGCGGCCCGGGTGTCCCGCCCCTTCGGCGCGCCACGGCGCCGGGCGGCGGAGTGGGGATCACGCCGTCCGCCCGCGTCTTGCGGCGCTCCTCGGCGATGCCGAGCCCGGCGAGCACGGCCGGTGCGGTGAGGGCGCTGCGCGAGACGAAGTGCTCGCTGCGGTCGGCGATCAGGCGGGCCAGCAGCGGCACTACGCTCTGCTCGACCTGCTCGGCGCTCGACCCTGCGGGCAGTTCGTCCTCGTGGACCGTCTCTGCCGAGCGGGACAGCCCGCCGCGTCCGTAGATCGCCGTGATCACGAGGTCGTTACCTCCTCAACCGGCTTCCACGCCGCGCCGACGGAGGCGTCGACATAGGCGAGATCGACCTCAGCCACCTGCGGGTGGACAAGACCGGCGAGCACGACAAGTCGCTCACCTCCGAAGGCCCGGCAGAACTCAAGAGGTTCGGAGAGGGTACGGGTGGCGCCGCGGAGGCCGAGAAGTCGCTGCTGTCCGAGCTGATCGGGAAGTTCAACGCCAAGTTCGGCACCGACTTCACCGAGCAGGACGTCATCCAGCCCTTCAATGAGGCCAAGGCAAACAAGAAGGTCCGACTGGCAGCCGTCGCCAACGAGGACGTGGACAACTTCGGCAAGGTCTTCGCCGACAAGATGGCCGACCACATCGACACGATCGCCGGCATGGGACGGCAGTACTTCGGGCCCGACAAGGGCTTCAAGTCCAGCCTGGACCGCAGCGCGCGCCGGGCGGCGTGGCGGATGATCCGCCGCGAGGAGGGCGTGGACGAGCAGTCCCCGTACGTACGGGAGGGTCCCGCCGCAACGCCGGTTCGGTGTGCGG
>NZ_JBHVFF010000382.1:0-6803 GCF_042801895.1 Streptomyces sp. NPDC057543
GGCTTGCGGAGCGGTGGGCGCCCGTCCGGCGGCCGGCGACGACCGTGTGGACGTCAGGCCCGGGCGCGCGCGGCCATCCGCGCCTTGCGGGCCGCGAGCTTCTCGTCGAACTTCGACGCCTCGTCGTCCAGACCGCCCATGTACAGGCCCAGTTCTTCCTGGGCCTTCAGACCGTCGGGGCCCAGGCCGTCGATGTCGAGGACCTTGAGATAGCGCAGCACGGGCTGGATCACGTCGTCGTGGTGGATGCGCATGTTGTAGATCTCGCCGATCGCCATCTGCGCGGCGGCTCGCTCGAAGCCCGGCATGCCGTGACCGGGCATCCGGAAGTTGACGACGACATCGCGCACGGCCTGCATCGTCAGGTCCGGGGCGAGCTCGAAGGCCGCACCGAGGAGGTTGCGGTAGAAGACCATGTGCAGGTTCTCGTCGGTCGCGATGCGCGCCAGCATGCGGTCGCAGACCGGGTCGCCCGACTGGTGGCCCGTGTTCCGGTGCGAGACGCGGGTGGCCAGCTCCTGGAAGGCGACGTACGCCACGGAGTGCAGCATCGAGTGACGGTTGTCCGACTCGAAGCCCTCCGCCATGTGCGCCATCCGGAACTGCTCCAGCTTGTCCGGGTCGACGGCGCGCGAGGTGAGCAGGTAGTCGCGCATCACGATGCCGTGCCGGCCCTCCTCCGCGGTCCAGCGGTGCACCCAGGTGCCCCAGGCGCCGTCACGGCCGAAGAGGGAGGCGATCTCGTGGTGGTAGCTGGGGAGATTGTCCTCCGTCAGCAGATTCACGACCAGCGCGACCTTGCCGATGTCGGTGACCTTGGACTGGTCGGCCTGCCAGGCCTCACCGTCCTCGAAGATGCCCGGGAAGTTCCGCCCGTCGGAGAACGGCACGTACTCGTGGGGCATCCAGTCCTTGGCGACCTTGAGATGGCGGTTGAGCTCCTTCTCCACCACCTCTTCCAGGGCGTACAGCAGCTGGGCGTCGGTCCACGCCTTCGGGCTGCCGAGGTGGGGAGCGGTGATCGTCACGGGGGACTCCTGGGGACGGGAGAAGTACCTACGGGTACGTAGGTTACGAGACCGTAGGTTAAAGCGGGGGTAAGGCCACCGCCAAGCCCGCCCTCGTGATGCCCGATTACGTAACGTTATGTACGCAGGTCGAGGGGGTGTGGGGGTGGGAGTCCGCTCGACTGCCGGGGTGTTCGCAACTCCCTCGGATCCACCGATATGGCGCTGAAGGCGCTCTCACGCCCCGCCGCCGGGACGCCGCTCCAGCCCGAGATCCCGGCGCAGATACTCGGCCGTGAGCGACGTGTGATGACCGAGCAGGGCCGCAGGGGTTCCCTCGAAGACCACTTCGCCGCCGTTTCTGCCGCCCTCGGGGCCGAGGTCGATCACCCAGTCCGCGCGCTTGAGCACATCGAGGTTGTGCTCCACGCAGATCACGCTGTTGCCCCCGTCGACCAGCCGGTCGAGCAGATCGACGAGCGTGCCGGTGTCCGCCATGTGCAGTCCGGTCGTCGGCTCGTCCAGCACGTACACACTGCCCGTCCGGTGCAACTGCGTGGCGAGCTTGATGCGCTGGCGCTCGCCACCGGAAAGCGTGCTGAGCGGCCGGCCGAGCGTCAGATACGTAAGACCGACCTCGTCGAGTGTGTGCAGCTTGCGCAGCAGTGCCTGGTCGTCGAAGATTCCGGCAGCCCGGGCGGCGGTCATCTCCAGTACGTCGACGATGGACACCCCGCCGACCCGATGCTTCAGCACGTCGTCGTGGAACCGCCGTCCCTCGCACCCCTGGCACGTGGTTGTCACCGGGTCCATGAACGCGAGATCCGTGAAAATGATGCCGCGCCCCTGGCAGTGCCCGCACGCTCCCGAGGAGTTGAAGCTGAACAGGCCGGGCTCGACGCCGTTCTCCCGGGCGAAGATCTTGCGGATGGTGTCCAGTGCCCCGAGGTACGAGGCCGGGGTGGAGCGGGACGACGCGGTGATCGCTCCCTGGTCGATGACCACCGCGTCCGGATACGCCGCCGTGAACACCCGGGAGACCAGTGTCGACTTGCCGGATCCCGCCACCCCGGTCACCACCGTCAGCACGCCCTCGGGAAACGCCACGTCGACGCCCTTGAGGTTGTGCAGTGCGGCGCCGGTCACCGGCAGTCGCCCAGTGGGTGAGCGAACGGACTCCTTGAGCGGCGTACGGCGGCGCAGACACCGACCGGTGAGGGTGTCCGCCCCGCGCAACCGGTCCACCGGGCCCTCGAACACGACGTGGCCGCCGTCCGCGCCCGCCCCCGGGCCCATGTCGACGACGTGGTCCGCGATCGCCATCACATCCGGGTCGTGCTCGACGACGATGACGGTGTTGCCCCGGTCGCGCAGCCGCACCAGGAGATCGTTCAGCCTGCTGACATCGCGCGGATGCAGGCCCACGCTCGGCTCGTCGAAGATGAACGTCAGACCGGTCAGCGAACTGCCCAGGTGCCGGACCATCTTGAGCCGCTGCCCCTCGCCGCCCGACAGCGTGGTGGTCTCCCGGTCCAGGCTGAGATAGCCGAGGCCGATGCCCACCAGGCGCTCCAGCCGTTCGCGGGCGGCCGAGGCGATCGGACCGGCCACCGGATCGTCGATCCTGCCCAGGACCTCCACCAGATCGGCCACCTCCATCCGCCCGTAGTCGGCCACGGAGAGGCCGTCGACACGGGTCGCGAGCGCGGCAGCGTTCAGCCGGGCGCCGTCGCAGGACGCGCACACCGACTCGGTCGTGAAGCGCCGGGCGGCCTCCCGTCGCCGCTCCGAGAGCGCCTCGGTGTCCCGCTTCAGGAAGAGCCGGCTGAACCGGTCGACGATCCCCTCGAACCGCATGTCGGCCGAGGCCGACCTGAGCTCCAGCCGTACGGTGAATCCACTTCCATGGAGCAGGAGTTGAAGCTCATCCTCGGTGAAGCCCGCGAGCGGCTTGTCGTTGTCGAAGCGCCCCGAACCGGCGTACAGCTGCCACTCCCAGCTGCCCACGGACAGCCCCGGCAACAACAGTGCGCCCTCATTGAGCGACTTCGTGACGTCGATCGCCCGCTCGATGTCGAGGCGGACAGTGCGCCCCACACCGTCGCACTCCGGGCACATTCCGCCGGGGTCGTTGAATGAGTACGCGCTTGCCGGGCCCGCACTCGGCGTCCCGTACCGCGAGAACAGCACGCGGATCACCGACCAGATGTCGGTCATCGTGCCGACGGTCGAGCGGGCGTTGCCGCCGAGCGGCTTCTGATCCACGACGATCGCCACCGAGAGGTCGTCGATGGAGTCGACTTGAGGCCGCTCGTACTTCGGCAGCCGGTTGCGGACGAACCAGGTGAAGGTCTCGTTCAGCTGCCGCTGCGATTCCACGGCGATGGTGCCGAAGACGATCGACGACTTGCCGGACCCCGAGACTCCGGTGAAGACGGTGATCCGCCCCTTGGGGACGGTGAGGGAGACATCGCGCAGATTGTTCGCGCGTGCCCCGGTGATGACGATGTTCCGGTCCGATTTCCGATCCATGCGGCCGAAGCTATCCGCGATACCGGACAGCCTCTGTCTGGATTTTCCGGGGCCGGTGGGCTGGGCTGGCCGGGACGGGTCGGCCCCCGCCCGCGGAGCGCTCAGAGTGGTCGGCGCACTCGGAGCGGACGCGGTGCGAAGGCGCGGGGCCCGGAGCGCGGGGCGTGGTCGGGCCGGGCGGTCAGAGCAGATGATCGGCCGCGCCGGACTTCACCGCGGAGATCAGCGCCCGCAGTGCCTCCGTGGAGTCACTGACGTAGGCGCCGGTGTCCGTGGTGGAGCCGATGTACGCCCGGCCCTGGTCGTCGACCCCGAAGCGGAAGCAGTTGGCGCCCTCGCTGCAGAATGCGTCGTCCCAGCGGATGGCGGTCATGGTGTCTCTCCTCAGAGCTCCTGAGCTATGGATCGGATGAGGTCGCGCGATTTTCGACCGACCGACCGACCGACCGACCGGCCGCGCGAGCGTGCGCAGCCGCTCCAACAGGCACCGGCACCGGCGTAGTTGCCTATCCGATTCCAGCAATATCGAACCGTGCGAGGAGTCGAGCTGCACGGTGTCGAGCCGGGGCACCGCGGCGCCCACGTAGGTGAACGACTGCCCGGCGTGGTGCTCCAGTTCGGCGATGTCGATGCGCACGGCGGGGACTGGGGGCTGCCCCCCGCTGACCTCCTCCGGCGGCTGCAAGGCCTGGGCATTACTCCACCGATGACCCCCGCACCGATCGTTCCCCGACGCTCACGCGCCCGAACACCCCCCTCCGGCGGTGATGCCACGCGGCCGTGATGCCGCCACGAAGGGCGCCCCTGCCGGACGCCCGGTCAGCAGGTCCCGCCGAACAGATCGGTCAGACTCCGGTCGAGATCCAGGAACCGGTGCTCGTCGCCGACCGGTACCAGTTCCTGCGCCCGCTCCAGAAAGCGGCGCAGCTCCGCGGTGCGGACATGAACCATGGCGATTCCCTCGGCGGCATGGAACTCCAGGACCGTACGGTCGTAGCCGAAGGGCCTGATGCGTACGTCGCCGACACCGGCGGCTGCGTCCACTCCCGCCGCGAGCAACTCGCGGGAGAACTCCCAGGACACATCGGTGCCCTCCAAAGTCGCCGTCGCGGGGAACGCCATGCGCACGGCGAACGGATCCCTCCGGTCGTACATCAGGGTGGCAGGAAGGGTCTCCATCCGCGGTGCGGACGCGACCATGCGGGCTTGCACGGACTGTTCGATGACGGTGGACAAGACCTGCTCCCTTTCTCGGCCAGAGGAACGGCTCCCGGCACTGATGGAGACGACGGAATTCCCTCATCCGTGCACCGGTTGGTGGCGTGAGCTGTATCACCGCACGCCACCGCACCGGTCGTGTGCCCGCTGCGCGCCGGTGCACCCTGGACGGAGCACAACGCGTGGGCCGGCTTCCAGCGCCATGAGGGCCAAGGGGAAGACGAGACGACTGATGTCATGGGGGCTCTGCGTGGCGGCGCTGACCGCGACACCGGCCACAGCGGCAACCGCGGCGACACCGGGGGAGCGGCACGGACCGGGCGAACGACCGGCCTGGGCGCTCAGGCGAGGCCGGGCGGGTGGCGCGGGCGAGGGTGTAGTGCGGGTCTCCGGCGCCCCGACCGACCTGCCCGGCGTCCCACGTCGGACGGTATACACGTGAGGGCGGCCGGATGTGAGGGCCGGCGCCGATGCGGACGGCGTCGGGAGCCCGGCCAAGGTCTTCAGCACCCTCCTAGACGCGTGGCCGGTATCCCAGAGCCCTGGCGATCTCGCCGGCGTTCGCATACCGGTCGCCCGCGGGAAGTTCTCGTACCGCGTCCACCAGCGTGTCCGGAGCGTACGCGCCGGAGAGGGTCCGCACGAGGGACGTGCGGTCCGCAGGGAAGGCCGTGCGGCTCAGGCGACGTGCGAGTTCAGCTCTGAGTTCCTCGGCCGCGGCCTCGGCGCGCGCCCGTTCCCGTGCTGCACCGGGTGGCGGGACGGGGCCGCCCGGGTCCACGCGCACGTCGTCGTCGGCGGGTGGCTCGGGGTCGTACGCCTCGTTCGTGCGGGTGGTGTGGCCGGACCGGAGGAAGTCCAGCAGTTCGTGTTTCCGCTGGTCGTCCTCATGGGGGCTGACACGGCTGCTTCCTCGCTCCATGGTGGGAACACCTCCTTGTCGGGCGGGTGCGCACCCGCCCGGAGCTGCCGCGGGAGTCCCGTGCGCAAGCGCGACCAGGAACCGGCCGCCCCTCTTCGTCGGGCCGCTCCACGCATACGGCAGATATCCATCGAAACCCCAACGGATACGTCTGTCCAGCGGCGAAGACCCGGACTGCGCAGGTATTCCCGGAGGCGGACTCCGCCGGGACCCGGGACAGTTGCAGCAGGTGGCCAACGGTGCACGCGGGAGGAATCCGCACCGGGCGGCTGCCTCGGGAGCACCGCGACATCGAGGGAGAGGACATGGCGCGGGTGGTGGTGCAGGGCACCGATATCGTCGTGCGCCTGACCTGGCGCGAGAAGGTGGCGGCACGCCACCGCGATGTGCGGGTTCCGGTGTCGGCGCTGCGCCGGCTGTATGTCGAGCCCGACTGGTGGCGGGCGCTCCGCGGTGGGTGCGGCCGGGGCACCTGGATTCCCGCCCGGCTGTGTGCGGGCATCCGCCCCCTTCAGGAGGGACAGGACTTCGCGTGGGTACGGGCCGGCAGGCCGGTGCTGTGCGTGGAACTGCGCAGGGGCGCACCGTTCAGCCGGCTGGCGATCTCCGTCCCCGCCCCCGAGGAGACGATGCGGGAGCTGCTGCCGCTGGTGCCTCGGGATCGACTGGGAAGAACCTGAACGGGCCCGGCTGTTCGCTACAGCTGTCCGGGCAACTGCCGGCGGTTCGGGGCGAGTTCGGCCGAGGTCTTCGTCGCGATGAACTCGGTGATCCGGTACGCGCACACGCCCTGCTCCGTGAATGGATCCTGCGCCACGATCCGCTCGATCCGCGCGCGGTCGTCCCGGACGGCAAGGATGACGCCGCCGTCCCGCGGATTCTTGCGGCCCGACGCGATGAACACCCCGGCCGCGTACTGCGCGTCCAGCCAGGCGACCTCGCATACTGGCTGCATTCGGGCGTTCCGGCAACGCTGCGAGGTGCCGTAGCTGTCGTCGTGCGCCCGCCAGGGATTACGGGACAGCCCCTTTAGCTTGATCTTTAACCTGTGCGGCGTGGACGCGGGGTCGTTGACTTCTTCGTCCGTCGTTTCGCGGGGCTTGGTTTGCCGACTGTGTGCACGT
>NZ_JBHVFF010000383.1:0-6793 GCF_042801895.1 Streptomyces sp. NPDC057543
GGCTCCGTTCGAGCCCGTCCGACGGCGCGGCCCGGGTCATCGGGCCGATGCCTCCAGCAGGGTGCGCAGCCGCGTCGTGCGGTCCTGCGCCGGGGACTGGGCGACCGCGCGCTGGAGCGCCTGATCCACCCCGTGCACGACGGACAGATGCCGCTCGCCGCGGCTGAAGGCGGTGTACACCCAAGGGCGGCTCAGCGCCTGCGCGGCGTCACCGGGCAGCACGACGACCACGGCGGGCCATCGCATACCGGCCGCCTGATGGGCGCTGAGGGCCCAGCCGTGCCGTACGGACGACTCCACCCGATCCTGGGGTACGACGAGCTTCGTGCCCCCGCAGTCCAGATGCAGGCCCTCGGCATCGGCTGAGACGACCACTCCGGGCAGCGTCCTGCCGGGGGCCGGGACATGGACGACGCGGTCGCCCGGGTCGAAGCCGCCGAACCGCCCCGGGCCGGGGTTGATCCGCTCCTTGAGCGCCGCGTTCAGAGCCCGGGTGCCCGCAGGGCCGCCGTGGCCGACGGTGATCACCTCGGTGTCGGCCGACGGTACGCCGATGGCGCGCGGCACCGAGTCGGCGACCAGCTGCACGGTGCGGTGCACCGCCTCGCCCGCATCGCGCACGGGGACGATCACCACTTCCTTGCCGGGCGCCGCGACCTGGTTCAGCTCTCCGATGCCGATGCCGGAGACCAGTTCGCCGATCGGTCCCGGATCGGGTGTACGGGACACGATCTGCGGGCAGGCGCGGGCCGCCAGCACATCCGCGAACACCCGTCCCGCGCCGGCCGAACCCAGCACGCCGGGATCGCCGCTGAGTACCAGCCGGGTGCCGTCACTCAGGGACTCCACGAGGATCGCGGCGGTCTCGACGTCCAGCTGCGGGGCGTCCAGCACGACGAGCAGGTCGACGGCGATCGCCCCCTCCTCGTCCCGCCCCGGACCTTCCGCGCCACAGAGCAGCCCGGCGAGGGTGACGGCCGCCGACGGATCGCCGGTCGCCTCGGCCAGCCGGTGCCTGCCGTCCATGCTGTGCACGGCACCCAGCGCGCGCAGTCCCAGGCCGCGGGCAGCACTGATCAGCGCCGCGGGTTCGGCCCTGGCCGCCTCGCCGCCGGTGTGCGCCACCAGGCCGTGGGCCGCGACCGCACGGATCAGCTCGGCTGCCGACGGGGAGCCCGCGGCCGTGGCCGCCGCCGTCCAGTCGGCGTCCGTCTCGCAGGCGTTGACCAGCCGGGCCAGCCCATCGGCCAGGCTCTCCTCGGCGAGTGCGTACCGGTCGAGCCCCAGCAGCACCGGTACGGGTTCCTGCCCGGCCCGGTCCTCCGCGCTCTCCCCGGCCTCCGCGGGTGTTCCGGGCTCCTGGTCGCCCTGGTCGCCCAGGTCCTCCTGGCCGTCCTGGAAGACCAGGACGACGCCCTCGGCGACGGCGTGCTCGACGGCCGCGGCGGGGTCGCTCACCGCGCGCTCGGCGAGCGCCGCACGGACCGCCGTCGCGTCCAGCGCCGTATGGCCCTGGAGCGCGGCCCGTTCCAGCAGCCAGCCGACCAGGGCCGAGGTCCGCCGCTCGTCGTCCGGACCGCACTCGGTGCCCAGCAGGGCCCGGGCGAAACCGTCGGCCTGCTCCGGTCTGACGCCCGGCACGGCAAGCAACTGCCAGGGGTCCTCGCGCAGGGAGCCGGCCGCCTGCGCACCGAGGGCCTCCGCGGCCGGGGCGGCCAGCGTTCCGGGAGCCCCGCCCTCGGCCAGTACGGCGGCCACCGCTGCCACGGCCTGCGGCGAGGGGCCCTGTGCGGCTGTGGCCGGCCGGGCCGTCCGGGGCCGTTCCGGCGCGGGCGCGGGAGCGGCCCGGCGGGGGGCGGCGGGTTCGGGCGAGTCGAAGAACCCGGCGGAGGGCTTCTCGCCGCTCTCCACGGCACGCACGGCCGCCAGCAGATCGGCCGCCCTGCCACTCAGCTTCGCACCGGCGGCGATGGGGCCCGCCTTCTCCGCCTTGCGCTTCTCGATCCGTTCCCGGAGCTCACGCTGGGCGGCGAGTTCGGCCTCCGCCTCGGAGAGCGGGGCGGGGCCGGCGACCGCCCCGTCCACGGTGCCGTCGGCCGCGGCTGTCGCGTCGGTGGCGCCGTCGGGCTCGGCGTCGGCCGCGGCCTTTTTGCCGGTCCCGGTGGCCCGGTGGTCGTCGCCGTCCGTCTCCGCGGCATCGACGGCGGCATCGGCCGTCGGCGATCCCTCGTCCGCCTCGTGCCCCTCGTCCGGAGCGGACGGGGCGGGCACGGCCGCGGAGGGGTCCGCGACGACGCCGTTGTCGTCGGCGGCCGGGGAGCCGGGGGTTTCCCCCCGGGGAAGCGCAGTCACAGCGTGCTCCAGTCCTGATCGGGATAGCGGTGCACGGGCGCCGACACATCGTCGAGCGCCTGGCAGATCTCGTCAGGAAGAGTAAGCGCCTCCACTGACAATGCCTCCGTGAGCTGCTGCGCATTGCGCGCACCGACGATCGGGGCCACCACCCCCGGCCGGTCCCGCACCCAGGCGAGAGCCACCTGGAGCGCCGTCGTGGCCAGGCCGTCGGCCGCGGTGGACACCGCGTCCACGATGCGGCTCGCCGGGTCGTCCAGATACGGCTCGACGAACGGGGCCAGCAGCTCCGAGGCGCCGCGCGAGTCCGCCGGAGTACCCGTCCGGTACTTGCCGGTCAGGACCCCCCTGCCCAGCGGGGAGGAGGGCAGCAGCCCCACGCCCAGATCGCGAGCGGCCGGCAGCACCTCGCGTTCCACACCCCGCTGCAACAGGGAGTACTCCATCTGGGTGCTCGCCAGCCGGGTGCGCACCCCGGAGGCGAGCTGCCAGGTCGCCGCCTTGGCCAGCTGCCAGCCACAGAAGTTCGACACCCCCGCGTACCGGACGCGGCCGGTGGAGACCGCCAGGTCCACCGCCTGAAGGGTCTCCTCCAGCGGGGTCACCGGGTCGAAGGCGTGGATCTGCCACAGGTCCACGTAATCCGTGCCGAGCCGTGCCAGGGAGGCGTCCAGCGCGGCCAGCAGATGGCCGCGCGAGCCGTTGAACCGGCGGTACGGGTCGGCCACGCTGCCGGCCTTGGTGGCGATGACCAGATCCTGCCGTGGCACCAGACCCTCGGTGAGTCGTCCGAGCAGATATTCCGCCTCTCCACCGCCGTACACATCAGCCGTGTCGACCAGCGTGCCGCCCGCCTCCCAGAAGGCTTTCAGCTGTTCGGCAGCGTCGTGCTCGTCGGTGTCCCGACCCCAGGTGAGGGTGCCGAGCCCGATCCGGGACACTCGAAGGCCGGTGCGGCCGAGATGCCTCTGCTCCATGGGCGCTGAGATTACTGGCCAGGACCCCACCCGGCGGAAGCCTGTGGACAACCCGGCACCAAGTCGCCCCTGCCGGAACCCGCCGCCGCGCGCTAGAGTCCGGGTCTCAGGCACGTTACTGATCAGTAAGGGGAGCGGCTATGCGGCTCGGCATCAATCTCGGTTACTGGGGTGCGGGAATGGACGGCGACAACCTCGCCGTCGCCCAGGAGGCCGACCGGCTCGGATACGACGTCTGCTGGGCGGCCGAGGCGTACGGCTCCGACGCACCGACGGTGCTCGCCTGGGTCGCCGCCCGGACCGAATCCATCGACGTCGGCTCCGCGATCATGCAGATCCCGGCCCGCCAGCCCGCGATGACGGCGATGACCGCCGCCACTCTCGACTCGCTCTCCGGCGGTCGGTTCCGGCTCGGCCTCGGCGTGTCGGGACCGCAGGTCTCCGAGGGCTGGTACGGCGTCAAGTTCGACAAGCCGCTGGCCCGCACCCGGGAGTACGTCGAGATCGTCCGCAAGGCGATGTCCCGTGAGCGGCTGTCGTACGAGGGGCAGCACTGGACCCTCCCGCTGCCGGACGGCCCGGGCAAGCCCATCAAGCTCACCGTCCACCCGCAGCGCGAGCACATTCCGCTCTACATCGCCGCGATCGGCCCGAAGAACCTGGAACAGACCGGCGAGATCGCCGACGGCGCGCTGCTCATCTTCCCCTCGGCGGAGCACCTCGAGGACACCGCCGTGAAGTACCTGCGGGCGGGCCGCGAGAAGGCCGGGAAGACCATGGAGGGCTTCGACGTCTGCCCGACCCTGCCGCTCGCCGTCGGTGACGACGTCAACGGCCTCGCGGACATGTTCCGTCCGTACACCGCGCTGTACGTGGGCGGCATGGGCAGCCGCAAGCAGAACTTCTACAACCAGCTCGCGCAGCGCATGGGCTACGAGAAGGAAGCCGCCGAGATCCAGGACAAGTACCTGTCCGGCGACAAGAGCGGTGCCGCTGCCGCCGTCCCGCACCAGCTGATCGACCAGACCACGCTGCTCGGTCCGGTGGAGCGGATCGCCGAGCGGATGCAGGCGTACGCCGCGGCGGGGGTCACGACGCTGACTCTGGCTCCGGCCGGATTCACGCTCGACGAGCGGATCACGGCTCTGCGGGCCGGCACGGAGGCGCTGGAGCGGTCCGGGCTCGCGTAACGCGGACTCCGGGGGCTCCGGGAGAGCGCTACGGCCGTGGTGGGGGCTCGGGGGCTCCCCGCCACGGCCGTTACGCGTAACAACGCTTCCGGGGGCGCGGGGTTACGCCGATCGGCGTGCGGCCCGGCGCGGGTCCACCGGGGTCACGGTCGGTACTCGACCGCCGCAGGGGCCGGGAAGGCCGCGGCCCGTCCGGCGTAGCCGGGGGGTGTTCCTGTTGCCCGGGTGGGAGTGTCGCATTTGACTGTCGAGGGGCGGATGCCGGTACGGAGGTGGCAGTGGTGCTCTCGGCAAGGAACCTGTTCCAGGAGATTCTCGACGAAGACGAGTCGTTCCGGCTGCTCTGTTCCATCGCGGCGAGCGGAGAGTCCCAGGGGGGCTGGGAGAACGGCCGTATCGCGACCCTCGTGCCCCAGAGCCAGCGGGCCCTGGCGCCCAAGATCACGCGGCACGGCGCGGACGAGGACAAGCACGGCCGGATCTTCCACACGCTGCTGAAGAAGCGCGGGCTGCAGCCGGTCGAGGTTCCGCGCGAGACCGACTACACGATGCTGCTGGAGAAGCACGGCATCGGCCTCGCCCATGAGCGGCTGGGGCGCCAGGAGCCGCTCTCCGAGCACGACATCATCACCTACCTCGCGCACAGCAGGGTCACCGAACAGCGTGCCTCCGAGCAGATGACGCTGCTGCGCAAGCACTTCGCCGACCACCCCGACCTCGGCCGCGCGGTGCGGATGATCTCGAACGACGAGGACAACCACCTGGCGTACTGCCACGAGGAGTTGCTCCGGCTCGCCCGCGTCGGACACGGCCGTACGATCCAGCGCGTCCTGCGCGAGTGCGCGCTCGCCGAGATCCGGGTGTACCGCGACGTCAGCCTCGCCGTCATGGACCGCATGGGCCGCATCCTGGGCTGGCCCCGGGCCAAGGCGGCGGTGCTGGCCGCGGGGATCCACGGGATCTACGTGTACGAACGGCTCCTGGGATGGCGGCGCATGGTGAGCCTGCGGCTGCCCGAGCGGCGCGACGCACTGGGCGGTCCCGCCGCGCAGGCGGCCGAGTCCGCCTGATCCGGGCGCCGCGGCGGACCGGCCGTCAGAGCCAGCCGCGCCGCTTGAACTGCCGGTACAGGCCGAACACCACGGAACCCATCAGCACGATCACCACCGGATAGGCCCACACCCAGCCGAGTTCCGGCATGTGCTTGAAGTTCATGCCGTAGATCCCCGCCACCATCGTCGGTACGGCGGCCATCGCCGCCCAGGCCGAGATCTTGCGCATGTCGTCGTTCTGCCGCACGCCCACCTGGGCCAGATGCGCCGAGAGGATGTCGGAGAGCAGCCGGTCGAGCCCGTCCACATACTCGTTGGCACGCGTCAGATGGTCGCTCACGTCGCGGAAGAACGGCTGCGAGTGCTCGGGGACGAAAGGCACTTCCGCGCTCGCCAGACGGGTCATGGGGGCGCTCAGCGGTCCCGCGGCCCGGCGGAACTCCAGCAGCTGCCGCTTGAAGGTGTAGATGCGGGACGCGGTGTTCTTGGTGTCCACGGTGCCGGTCGGCGCGAACACCTCGGTCTCCAGCTCCTCCAGGTCGGCCTGGAGCTCGCCCGCCACCTCGATGTAGTGGTCGACGACGGCGTCACTGATCGCGTACAACACCGCGGTCGGCCCGTGCTTGAGGACCTCCGGCTCCGCCTCCAGACGGCGGCGCACCGCGGCGAGCGGCGCGCCCTCCCCGTGCCGGACCGTCACGACGAAGGAATCGCCGATGAAGGCCATCAGCTCGTCGGTGGTGACCGTGTCGCTCAGGTGCTCGTACACCACCGGCTTGATGACCGCGAAGAGCGAGTCGTCGTACACCTCCAGCTTGGGCCGCTGGTGCGCGCTCAGGGCGTCCTCCACGGCCAGCGGATGGAGTCCGAACTCGCTGCTGACGCGGTCGATCTCCTGCCCCGTCGGCTCGTACAGGCCGATCCAGAGAAACGCGTCCCCGGTCGCCCGCGCCTCCGCGAGGGCATCGGAAAGATCGGCGGGGCCTTCGGTACGACGCCCGTCCCGGTAGATCGCACAGTCCACAATCACGGCGCGCATTCTTCCCTGCCCCGCTCCCCGGCGCACCTCACCGCCGGCAGCGGCCGTGCCCGGCGCCGTGGGCCCGGCCGGAAACTCGGAACAGGCCCTAACTTGATCTTTAACCTTGAGATCCGAACGACTCGTCGTACTTGATCACTCGGAACGGTAATTGCCCTGCACGGAGGCGGCCTTCGGCTGAGC
>NZ_JBHVFF010000384.1:0-6718 GCF_042801895.1 Streptomyces sp. NPDC057543
TGCACACAGTCGGCAAACCAAGCCCCGCGAAACGACGGACGAAGAAGTCAACGACCCCGCGTCCACGCCGCACAGGTTAAAGATCAAGCTAAGGGCTGTCCCGTAATCCCTGGTGGATCAGCGCGCGGCGTCAGATGCGGTGCATCGCAAGGCGGAGGGGCGCTCGAATACTGGCTGTATTCGGGCGTTCCGACAACGCGGCGAGGTGCCGTAGCTGTCGTCGTGCGCCCACCAGGGATTACGGGACAGCCCTTAGCTAGGATCACGGCATGGCGAAGCGCAAGGTGCACCGGAGGGCCAAGCAGATACTGGGTGCGGAACCCTCGGCCCTGGTGTGGTGCAGCATTCCCCGGGCCATACCGAAGCCACCCAAGGACGTGCACCGGGCGGCGGGCAAGGGGCGACTGACGGGCCGTCACCACTGGATCGTGTACGTGGGCGCGGTGGTGTTCTGTGCCGTCATCATCCCGCTCTATCTGATCGACATGCTCGGGAAGCAGATCGACCGGCTGTTCGCGGGCCGACTGCGGAGCAGCAAGCCCAGCCGGAGGACAGAGACAACGGCCGGCGACCGCGGTCCCGGGGACGGTATCTTCGATGGCGACTGGAATCTGGCGGCCGGTCAGCTGATGCTGCGTTGGTTCTCGCAGTCACCCAGTCCGCGTCGGCTGGTCCTGCTGGACCGGGACCGTATCTGTGTCGCGGCCTCGCCACGCCGCCGTCTCGCAGCCACCAGGGCCGACGACTTCCAGATCGTGGCGGAATTCAGGGCCGACGAGGCATGCATCGAGGCAGAGTTGGGGCAGCCGCGAGGCTTCGCCGCATTCCGCATCCGCTTCGCGGACGGCTCCTGGCTGGAGCTCGGCGATCTGGCTGAGCCCGAGGACGGCGACCACTTCCTGCGGACGGCGGTGGCCGAAACGTAGGAGTGTTTTCGACAGAGTCCGAGGGGGCCATTGCGGTGGTTGGAAAGGCTGACTCAGCGCTTTGCGGAGCTGGCGCCGCCGCGAGAAGCCTCTCCCGAGGATCGTAGCTGGTATCTCAAGCGGGCCGCGTCCGGCTCGTTACGCTCGCGCTGGACTCGGGAGCGGAGGGGGCCGGCACGGACAGGCCGCGCGGGTCCTGCGCCGGTTCCTCACCACCACCGGCATGGACCGGGCCGAGGCCGAGCAGGCGGTGGAGAGCGCGATCGGCGGCCGATTCGAGAGCTGGGTCGCCCCTGGACGGGCGCTAATCGAATCTATTGGTGAGGACCTCGCCGTCGGCCTCACCGGCCATGCCCCCTACCGGGACCGCCGTGAGGGGGCGGCCCTGGAGGATCTCCATGACCGCTACTGACAGCCATTCGACCTGGCTGCGCGTGCGCCGCGAGACCGACTGGCACCAAGCACGCGCCCTGCGGCAGATTCTGCGATGGGTTCCGGGCGTGGTGCGAAGGGCAGGTCCGCCGGCACGACCCCATCCGCGCAGAGTGCCTGCTCGCCGCCCACACCCACCGATGCCGCACGCCGCGCCCTGCTGGACTTCACCTTGCGGGCCGGAGTGCACGTGCACACCGTGCGCATCTGGCGGGGCCGGTTTGCCGACCTGGGTTTGCCCGGCTTCGCCTACCGTCCGGGACCGTCCTTGGCCCTGCTCTCAACTCTCGCGCCCGGCGTACTGGAAGACAAGCCCGCAGACTCCCCCAGCCAGAACAGCGAATCCGAGCAGCGCCAGCCACAGTCCGTACACGACGCCGATGGCCAGTACCGCGCTGCCTGCGGCGACCACCACGGGATAGATGCTATGCGGTGGAAAGAAGCCCAGCGCGCCAGACCTTTCGAGGATCTCGGCATCTTTTCGGTCCTCCGCCCGGATTCCCTTCCTCCGGTATGTGCTGCCGAAGTAGAACGCGACAAGGGAAGCCATGATGAAAGCCACGGTAAGTGCAGCGACTCCGGCAGGCTCCTTCGACCACACAGCGTAGAGCACATCAGCCACAAGGAAGAACAATGCGACTCCGGCGAACAGACAGGCCTCGATCTTCACGCAATACCCTCACCGGTCGGGTCGGGAGTCGGCTTGACTTGCCCACGTTCACCTCGGGGCTTCCCCATCACCTCAGGGTGGTTCATATCGAAAGTTGGCGAGTCGGAACGTACACGCGGCAGTGCACGGAAATTATGTCGCGGCGGCGGACAGGATGTTGCCCATTCCAGGGAACGACTGAATCCCCATGGATCGTCGACCGTTACCTTCGATCCATAGTGAGTGGTGTGCCAAATGTTGTAGAGAAAAGGAAGCGTGGAGAGACCCAGCAGAAAAGAACCGATTGATGAAATCGTGTTCAAGAGAGTGAAGCCGTCCGCCGCAAGATAATCGGCGTAACGTCTGGGCATGCCCATTTCACCGAGCCAGTGCTGAACGAGAAAAGTGGTCTGAAATCCAATGAACAGGGTCCAGAAATGGATCCTGCCCAGACGCTCATTGAGCATGCGCCCTGTCCACTTCGGCCACCAGAAGTAGAACCCGCCGAACATGGAAAAAACGACGGTGCCGAACAGTACGTAGTGCAGGTGTGCCACGATGAAGTAACTGTCCGTGACATGGAAGTCCAATGGCGGGGAGGCGATCAAAACTCCACTGAGGCCGCCGAGCAAGAACGTTGCCAGGAAACCCAATGCCCAGAGCATCGGCGTTTCGAACGATACGCTCCCGTGCCAGATCGTGCCGATCCAGTTGAAGAACTTGACCCCTGTCGGGACGGCGATGAGGAATGACATCAGGGAGAAGAAAGGCAGGAGCACGGCACCCGTGGCAAACATGTGATGCGCCCAGACCACTGCGGAGAGTACCGTGATCGCGGCGGTGGCTCCGACCATTCCTACGTATCCGAAGATAGGCTTTCGGCAGAAGACCGGAAGGATTTCGGTCACGACCCCGAAGAAAGGCACCGCGACAATGTAAACCTCGGGGTGGCCAAAGAACCAGAACAGATGCTGCCATAGCAGCGCACCTCCGTTGGCAGGGTCAAAGACGCGAGCGCCGAATTTACGGTCTGCTTCCAAAACCAACAGGGCCGCAGTTAGGACAGGAAAGGACAGCAGCACGAGAACGGCAGTGAACAGCACATTCCATGTGAAGATCGGCATGCGGAACATAGTCATTCCTGGGGCGCGCAGACACACGATGGTGGCGATGAAGTTGACGGATCCGAGAGTGGTGCTGACCCCAGCCAGTACCAAACCCATCGCCCACAGATCACCTCCTGCCCCCGGGGAATACACCGGTCCGTTCAGTGGGGCATAGGCGAACCACCCGAAAGCGGCTGCCCCACCGGGGGTGAGGAAGCCGGAAACGACAATCAGCCCGCCGAAGAGGTAAAGCCAGTAACTCAGTGCATTGAGACGAGGGAAAGCGACGTCCGGTGCGCCGATTTGCAGGGGCATCACTGCATTGGCGAATCCAGAGAACATCGGCGTCGCGAAAAGCAACATCATAATCGTGCCGTGAATGGTGAACAGCTCGTTGTACTGCGCACTGCTGACGATCTGGAGCCCAGGACGCGCCAGCTCGGCCCGCATCACCATGGCCATCATTCCGGCCAGAAGGAAGAACCCGAAGGCGGTGACCATGTACAGATTGCCGATGACTTTATGGTCCGTCGTGGTCAGCCAATCCCTGATCCGGTTCCCCACCACGGTGCGCTCGCTCGGCGCCACAACTTCTGGCGTATCCAGGTGGCTGTGGGCCATCCGTGGGACCTCCGTTCGCCGGTGGTAGGACGGGCGCGTGCTGCCGTCTCAGAATTTTCGCGACGGCGCCGCATGCTATTGCCATCGCCTCCCGACGACGGAACACCGCCACCGCGCGAGCTCAGAAAATGCCCGTATGGACCAGGTGCGAGCGATGCCTGACGCCGGAGGCGTACAGCGAGCTCCTCCGGAAGACCGAAAGACGCAGATTCGTTCATATAGCCTTCTCCTTCGAATATCCGTGGCGGGCACGTCGGAGTGCGGAGACGGCATGGGCGCCCGACGCTGTCGTTGAGCAGCTGTCCGAGCCGATCGAAGAAAGTGAGCCGATCACGGGATTGCGAACCAAGTACGCCGCGGGCCCGGAGCTCGCCGCGGCGCTCGTAAAGCGGAAGCAGGCGAACCAATTGAAGGAGCCACGGGAGCCGGCGCTTCTACGCGGCGGCCTTCCCAGTCGCCACCAGACCTGGTTATCGGCTTCCACGGAGCGGGCGGGCACGCGCCGAACACACCGATACGAATCCTCCGCCTCCCCTGGCGATGCCGCCCTTACGCTCGCTGCACGGCTTGGCGTGTGAGGCTCCGCCAGACCGGGCAGCCGATGCGCCTGGCCTCGCCGAGCAGGCTTACCAACCGCTGGAGCATCCAGGAGGGCAGGAGCAGCTCATGATTTTCTTCCGGCGGACCCGGCTGAGGGTACGTGCCATGGAGCGGCGCACACGGTTCGCCGCCGGACGGGCCGCTGAAAATCTGGACGCACGGCTTCCTGTCAGTGAAGGCGGCAGCCTGTTGCGCAAAGCATTTCCGGACCACTGGTCCTTCCTGCTGGGCGAGTTGGCGCTCTACAGCCTCATCGTGCTCATCCTTACAGGGGTGTACCTCACGCTGTTCTTCAAGCCGGAGATGCGTGAGGTGGTCTACGGCGGCTCGTACATGCCGCTGGACGGAACCCGGATGTCGCAAGCATTCGACTCCACGCTGCGCATCAGTTTCGACGTCCGTGGGGGGCTGCTCATGCGGCAGGTGCACCACTGGGCGTCGATCGTCTTCGTTGCTGCGATCGGGGTGCACCTGCTGCGGGTCTTCTTCACCGGGGCGTTCCGCAAGCCCCGCGAAGTCAACTGGGTGATCGGCGTGACCCTCTTCCTGCTGGCACTGGCGGAGGGTTTCGCCGGCTACTCCCTCCCCGACGACTTGCTCTCGGGCACCGGTCTGCGGATCGCGCAGGGCATCATGCTGTCGATCCCGGTGGTGGGGACGTACATCAGCATGTTCGTGTTCGGCGCAGAGTTCCCTGGCGAGGACATGATCACCCGGTTGTACGGAGTACACATCCTGCTTTTGCCGGGGCTGCTCGTCGGCCTGCTCACGCTCCACCTGATCCTCGTCTTCTACCTGAAGCACACCCAATGGGCGGGCCGGGGCCGCACCAATCGCAACGCAGTGGGCAAGCCGCTCTTCCCCAACTTCGTGGCCACGTCAGGCGGGCTGTGCTTCATGGTCTTCGGGGTGCTGTCGGTACTCGGTGGGATGGCTCAGATCAATCCGATCTGGCTGTACGGTCCCTACCGGACCAACCACGTGTCTACGGGCTCCCAACCGGATTGGTACGTCGGCTTTCTGGAGGGCGCGCTGCGGCTCGTGCCGCCGTGGGAGACGACGGTGGCTGGTCACACCGTGATGTGGAACGTGCTGCTGCCTGCGTTGCTACTGCCCCTCGTGCTGTTCGCCGCACTGTACGCGTATCCGTTCTTCGAGGCGTGGGTTACGGGTGACCGGCGTGAGCAACATCTGTGCGACCGGCCGCGCGACCGGCCGGTGCGCACCGGATTCGGAGTGGCCGGCATCGTCTTCTACGGGGTGTTGTTGCTGGCCGGAGGCAACGACGTGGTGGCCTACACATTTGAGATCTCGCTCAACGCCCTGACATGGTTGCTTCGATCGGCGCTGGTCGTGCTGCCGTTCCTCGCCTTCATCGTGACCAAACGGGTATGTCTCGCGCTGCAGGAAGCCGAGCACAAGAGACTGACCGAAGGTGAGGAGACCGGTCAGATGCGCCAAACGGTCGAGGGCGGCTACGAGGAGGAGAGCCGACCGGTCGACGAAGCGGAGCGGTACGTACTCCTGCGCGCGAGCCTGCCCGATGCAAGAGGGGTGCCGCTGGCGCTGGAGGGGAACGAGCAGCGGGACGGACGGCTGAGGGTGGCGCTCGCCCAATGGTTCAGCGCGATGTCACCGGCGCAACGTCAAAGTGCGCAGGACGCCGGTCGACAAGATCGCCCGGCGGGTGACTCGCCGGAACCATGACTGTCGGCGTACTGGAAGTCCATGGCGAACGCAACCAGTTCGGGCGCCTCATGCCGAGCAGCGCCAACCACAGCCCTGACGACGGCGATCTGACGGGGCACTGCCAGGGGCGCAGACACGAGGCTTGAGGGCGCCTCCGGCCCAGACTTGTCCGGGCGATCATGTCGGGCTGCTCGGCGGCCCGGGGATGACGGCCAGCCGAAGCCGAGGGTGGGCATCGAAGTCCTCTTCAGGTTTTCGCGGGCGTCGTAGTCGAGACGGGGTGACATCACAGCCTCCCACTCACGTGTGCTGGTGGCGGTCGTCGCTCTGACCGAGATGCTGGTGCCCCTCCCGGCACCCAGCACGCACTCCCCCAAGGCCTTGAGGGCCAGGGGACCCCCTTCCGCGTTGGCCAAAAGCCCTGGTAGCTCATTCCCCACCGTCCGCACCCGTGCCGTCCGCCGCCGGTTCCGGCCGCCGCTCCCGCCGGTCCGGATTCCGGAACCCGCACCGGAGTGGACGATTCAGGAGGCGCGGAAGCGAGCAGACGAGAACCATGGACTCCACGCCGCGAACCATCGCCCGAGCATCCGCACGACCCTTCCGTCCGCGCGGGCGCGGAGCGGCCGGTAGGAGCCGCGGGCTCCGCCGGTACGCCCTCGTCCCGGTGGCGGTCATGTCCCTCGCCATGGGCG
>NZ_JBHVFF010000385.1:0-6687 GCF_042801895.1 Streptomyces sp. NPDC057543
GCCATCCGTGGTGCGGACGGCCCCTTCGGCGTTTCCGCTCGCCCCTGCCGAAGTGCGCCCATGGATAAGTGTGTTGGATAAGTGTGTACTGCAGGTATTTTGCCTTTCCGTTGTGCTGTAGCGGGATGGCGCACGCTCCGCAGACTGTTGACGGGGTTGTACCTCGCCGTGGCGTCGTGGGTGCCCGGCGTGGTTGCAGGCATGTTTGGGCATGTTTGGGCACATTGGGAACACCATCACGGAGGTGTGCGCCATGGCAGACGCCGCATTGCGGCTGACCGATCTCGCCGAGGAGTTGCTGGGGGAGAAGCTGCCGGTCCGTATCCGGGCCTGGGACGGCAGCGAATCAGGACCGCCCGGTGCCCCCGTCCTCGTCATCCGGAACCGCCGCGCGCTGCGCAGGCTGCTCTGGAAGCCGGGTGAACTGGGCCTGGCCCGCGCGTGGGTGGCGGGCGAACTCGATATCGAAGGCGATCTGTACGAGGCCCTGGACCTGATGGCCTCGCTGATCTGGGACCGCGGCGTGGAGGCCAAGGACAGCGTCCACCCGGTCCGCGACCCGAAGGTGCGGGCCTTCGCCAAAGGGCTGTTGCAGCTCGGCGGCCCCTGGCTCCCGCCGCCCCCGCCGCCCGAGGAGGTACGGCGCCGCACCGGCACCCTCCACACCAAGCGGCGCGACAAGGAGGCCATCAGTCACCACTACGACGTGGGCAATGACTTCTACGAACTGGTCCTCGGTCCCTCCATGGTCTACTCCTGCGCCTACTGGGAGGACGACGGAAACCTCGAGGACGCCCAGCGCGACAAGCTCGACCTGGTCTGCCGAAAGCTCGCGCTGAAGGAGGGCGACCGGCTCCTCGACGTCGGCTGCGGCTGGGGCTCCATGGCCCTGCACGCCGCCCGCGAATACGGCGCCCGGGTCACCGGAGTGACCCTCTCCGTCGAACAGGCCGCCTACGCCAGGAAGCGCATCGCGGAAGAGGGCCTGACCGACCGGGTCGAGATCCGGGTCCAGGACTACCGGGACGTCAGGGACGGCCCGTACGACGCCATCTCGTCCATCGGCATGGCGGAACACGTCGGCTCCGTCCGCTTCCGCGAGTACGCCGACGACCTCTACGCACTCCTCAAGCCCGGCGGCCGGCTGCTCAACCACCAGATCGCCCGCCGCCCCGAGAAGGACGAGTCCGCGTACCACGTGGACGAGTTCATCGACGCCTACGTCTTCCCGGACGGCGAACTGGCCCCGGTGGGACGGACCGTGACCACCCTCGAAGAAGCCGGCTTCGAGACCCGTGACGTCGAGTCGATCCGTGAACACTACGCACTGACCCTGCGCACCTGGGTCGCCAACCTGGAGAAGCACTGGGAGCGGGCGGTCCGGATGACCTCGCCCGGTCGGTCCAGGGTCTGGCGCCTCTACATGGCCGCCTCCGCCCTGTCCTTCGAGCACAACAAGATCGGCGTCAACCAGATCCTCGTGGTGCGTCCGGCGGAGGGCGGGGTCTCCCGCATGCCGCTGAGGGCGCGCGTCTGGGGGGCGTCGGCAACCGGCTGACACCCGGACGTACCGGGGGCCGGTACGCGCAGTTCCGCACTGCGCGTACCGGCCCCCGGCCGTACCGTCCCGGCTCGCCTGGACGCCGCTACTCGGTCTTGATCGCCGTCAGCATGTTCAGCTTCGCGGCGCTGCGGGCCGGCCAGAGCGCGGCCAGCACACCCACGACCCCTGCCAGCACCAGGAAGACCGCGATCCGGTCCCACGGGATGACCAGCGCGTACTCCGGGATGTCCGACGACAGGGTCTGGCCGATCGCCCAGCCGAGGAACATGCCGAGCGCGACACCTACCACCGCGCCGAAGAGCGAGATGACCACGGCCTCCAGCCGGATCATGCGCTTCACCCTGCGCCGGTCCAGGCCGATCGCCCGCAGCATGCCGATCTCCTGCTGGCGCTCGAAGACCGACATCGCCAGGGTGTTGATGACCCCGAGCACCGCGATGATCAGGGCCATCGCCAGCAGCCCGTACATGATGTTCATCGCGAGGTTGACCGAGCCGCCGAACACGTCACGGATGTCCTGGCGGTTCATGATGCTCATCCCGGGGTTGTCGCCCAGAGCCTTCACCAGGGCCTGCTCGTTGGCCTCGCTCGCGCCGCCGTCCGTCTTCAGCCAGATCTCGCGGATGTCCGCCCGGCTGCCGTGCGCATCGGCGACGTTCTTCGGGACCAGGACCGGGGAGAGGAGCTCGTTCCCCTTGAAGACCGCCCCGACCTTCAGCTCGCCCTTCTTGTCGTCGTCGAACTTCACCCGGAGGGTGTCGCCGGTCTTCCAGCCGTTGGACTTGGCCGTCTTCTCGTCGACGGCGATCTCGCCCTTGTCCAGCGCGTCGATCGAGCCGGAGACGGTCGTCAGCGCGAAGAGCTTCTGCACATCGCCGGGGGTGACGCCGGACGCGGAGTGGTACTCGCCCTCGACCTCGAGCGAGGTGGCCTGCTGCGGCGAGACCGCCGAGACCCCGTCGGCCTTCTGCAGGGCGGTGAGCGCGGACTCGTCGAGCGGACCGCCGTTCGCCATCGTCACCATGTAGTCGGCCCTGATGTTGTCCGTGGTCATCCGGTCGACCGCCTGGCCGAGGGTGACGCCGAGGACCGAGATGCCGGTGACCAGGGTGAGGCCGATCGCCAGCGCGGAGGCGGTGGCACCGGTACGGCGCGGGTTGCGGACCGCGTTCTGCGCGGCCAGCTTACCGGCGACCCCGAACAGCCGCTTCAGCAGCGGGCGGACCAGCGCGATCACCGGCCGCGACAGCAGCGGGATCAGCACGATGACACCGATCAGCGCGAGGAAGGCACCCACGGCGATGACGGTCCGGCCGCCCGACCCGCCCCGGGACGCGCCCGCCACGATCGCCGCCCCGCCCAGCAGGGTGAGCACCGCGCCGATCGAGTTGCGCAGCACCAGGGACTTGACGGTGGCCGTCGCGTGCACGCTGTTCATCGCCGCGACCGGCGGGATCTTGGCGGCCCGGCGGGCGGGCAGCCAGGCGGCCAGTACGGTGATCAGGACACCGACGGCGAAGGCGGCGAGGACCGCGGTGGGCGAGACGACCAGCGGTCCGGCCGGGATCCTCCCGCCGAACAGGCCCATCGCGGAACGCAGTCCGATGGCGAGGCCGAGACCGAGGCCGAAGCCGACGACCGAGGCGATCACGCCGACGACGGCCGCTTCGAGGAGCACCGACCGCTTGACCTGGCGGCGGGAGGCGCCGACGGCGCGCATCAGTGCCAGCTCCTTGGTGCGCTGCGCCACCAGCATGGTGAAGGTGTTGGCGATCAGGAAGACACCGACGAACAGGGCGATGCCGGCGAAGGCGAGCAGCATCATGTTGAGACCGCTCAGACCGGTCTCGATCTGTTTGGCCTGCTCGTCCGCGAGAGCCTGGCCGGTCTTGGCCTCGGCGTCCTTGGGCAGCAGCGGCTTCACTCCGGCCAGCAGCTTCTCGGCGGAGGCCCCGGGCGCGGCGGACACGTTGACGTCCCTGAACACGCCGGGCCTGAGGTAGAGCTTCTGGGCTACCTCGGTGTCGAAGAGGACCAGACTGCCGCCCGCGTTGACCGCGCCGTCCTCGGTGGTGAAGACACCGGAGAGGGTGTACTCCTTCACCGGGCCGTTCGTGGCGACCCGGACCCGGTCACCGACGTGGTATTCGCCCCTCTTCGCGGTCTCCTTGTCGAGCGCGATCCGGTCGGCCGCGACCGGGCCCGTACCGTCGACGAAGGTGTACGCGGAGTCCTTGCCGTTCTTGCCGGGGGAGTAGTTCCCACCGGTGTTCGACCAGCCGTTGCCGATCAGCTTGCCGTCGGGGTCGGCTACCCCGGCGAAGCCGGAGACCCGGCCGGTGGCGGTGTCGACGCCGTCCAGGCCCTGGATCTTCTTCAGGGTGGCGGCGGTGATGCCGGGCGTCTTCTCGTCGCGCTGGTCGGCGTAGGTGGTGACGGCGACGGCGACGTTGTCATAGCTCTTCGCCGACTGGTTGCGCAGGGCATTGCCGAGGGTGTCGGTGAAGACCAGCGTGCCGGAGACGAAGGCCACGCCGAGCATTACGGCGAGTACGGTCATCAGCAGCCTGGCCTTGTGCGCGAGCACATTGCGCAGGGCAGTACGGAACATGTCTGTCAGTCCTGGGATGGGGAGGGGTTCCGGAAAGGGGCGCGGGGCAGGGCGGGCTTCAGCTGGTGCGGCCCTTGGCGTCGAACGCCTTCATCCGGTCGAGGACCCCGTCCGCGGTCGGGTGCAGCATCTGGTCGACGATCCGGCCGTCCGCGAGGAAGACGACCCGGTCGGCGTAGGAGGCGGCCGCCGGGTCGTGGGTCACCATCACCACGGTCTGCCCCAGCTCGCGCACCGAGTTGCGCAGGAAGCCGAGGACCTCGGCGCCGGAGCGGGAGTCCAGGTTCCCGGTCGGCTCGTCACCGAAGATGATTTCCGGCTGCGAGGCCAGGGCGCGGGCCACGGCGACGCGCTGCTGCTGGCCGCCGGAGAGTTCGGTCGGCCGGTGCGTCAGCCGGTCGGAGAGGCCCACCATGTCGATGACCCGGCGCACCCACTCGGCGTCGGGCTTGCGGCCCGCGATGTCCATGGGGAGCGTGATGTTCTCCAGCGCCGTCAGGGTCGGCAGCAGGTTGAACGCCTGGAAGATGAAGCCGATCTTGTCCCGGCGGAGCTGGGTGAGCTGCTTGTCCTTGAGAGAGCCCAGCTCCGTCTCACCGATCCGCACCGAGCCGCTGCTGAAGCTGTCGAGGCCGGCCACGCAGTGCATCAGCGTGGACTTGCCGGAGCCGGACGGGCCCATGATCGCGGTGAACTCGCCCTGCGGGAAGTCCACGGAGACCCGGTCCAGGGCCGTGACCCTGGTCTCGCCCTCTCCGTAGACCTTCGACAGATCCGTGGCGCGGGCAGCCACCGTCGTGACGCGGTGTGCGGTGGAAGTGGTGGTCACGGGAAATCTCCTGATTCGGGGCTCCGGCCGAGGCTTCGTCCGGGGTGCGTTTCGGCTGCGACCGGTGAGGTCCGGTCGCCTGGGAACCTCTCCATCGTCACCGCCGTATCGCCGCGGTTCGTCAGTCCCCATGCCCGTTCCCGGGGCCGTCTTGAGTCGCACCGAGGGGCCCCTGCGTCCTCCTCCGGTATGACACCGACCCTGAGGGCGTTCGCCCGGTCGGGTGGCGCGCCCATGGCGATCACTGGCGCGTGTCCGGCGAATGCGCCGCGCGAATGCGCCGTCCGGGTGCGGCGACTTTACGTCAATCCGGATTGCCGGCCGTCGTGCCCGCTACCCCGCCCAGGCATGTGACGATGCACCCTCGCGAGTGCTGACGACCCCTCAAACGGTCAATAAAATAAGACAACATCGCGCCACTGATCCGCTGATCGGAGGAAGTCCCCGGATAGGGTCATGTGCCAACGCGGAGCCGCGCGCCAGGCCCGGATGGTGGAATGCAGACACGGCGAGCTTAAACCTCGCTGCCCCTCGGGGGCGTACCGGTTCGAGTCCGGTTCCGGGCACCACCGCGCGCATGGGCCGAGGGGCGGAGCGCCGTGCGGCGGCCCTGCCGGCCGGCCGAGGAGGACGGCCACCCGTCCGCAGGTTCCCCAAAGATCCTCCCCAGGCACTAGTCTGATTCTTTTGCCTACCCATTACTCTTGTGGGAAGGCCGCGCACGGCGGCCATGGAGGAGTGAGATGAGGAGCAGCAACCCGGTCTTCTCGCGACGGGGCTTCAGCCGCGACAACGGATACGCGGGCTTCAACGCGGCGCCGCAGGCCGGGGCCCCCGTAGCGGGTGCCAACCCGTACGCGCAGGGCGCCGCCGCCAACCCGTACGCCACCAACCCCTACGCCCAGCAGGACACCCAGTACGGCGTTCCACAAGCACCGGCGCGCTCCGGTGCGATGACGATCGACGACGTCGTCACGCGCACCGCGATCACGCTGGGCACCGTGGTGCTCGGCGCCGCGCTCGCCTGGGCCCTGCTGCCGGTCGACGAGGCCAACCTCGGCAAGTCCTACGGCATCGCGATCGGCGCCGCCCTGGTGGCGTTCGTCCTGTCGCTCGTCCAGTCCTTCAAGCGCAGGCCGTCCCCGGCGCTGATCGTGTCGTACGCGGCCTTCGAGGGCGTCTTCCTCGGAGTGATCTCCAGCGCGGTCAGTACGTACATCGGGCCGGGCGTCGTGATGCAGGCGGTGATGGGCACCATGTGTGTCTTCGCCGGTGTGCTTCTCGCGTACAAGATGCGCTGGATCCGCGTCACCCGCCGCTTCTACGGCTTCGTGATGGCCGCTGCCATGGGCTTCATGCTCCTGATGGTGGTCAACCTGCTGTTCGCCGTCTTCGGCGGCGGCGACGGCCTGGGCTTCCGCAGCGGCGGCCTCGGCATCCTCTTCGGTGTCATCGGGATCATCCTCGGCGCGTGCTTCCTGGCCCTGGACTTCAAGCAGGTCGAGGACGGCGTCGCCTACGGGGCCCCCCGCGAGGAGTCCTGGCTGGCGGCCTTCGGCCTGACCATGACCCTGGTCTGGATCTACCTGGAGATGCTGCGTCTGCTCTCCATCCTCAGCGGCGACGACTGATGCGCGGCCCCGCGCCGGGAACGGCGCGGGAAACGGAACGGCCCGCAGGCAC
>NZ_JBHVFF010000386.1:0-6653 GCF_042801895.1 Streptomyces sp. NPDC057543
GTCGTCGTATGCGCGAGCGCGCGTCAGGTGCGGGGCACGGTGCCGCCCGACGCCGCGTCGACCACCGTCCGGTCACCGAGCGGCGCGTCCAGCGTCACCGTCCGGGTCAGCTCCTTGGCGATCATGATGCAGACCTTCTTGCCGGCCGGCTTCGACTCCGTCACCGTCACCCGTACCGACTTTCCGTTCTCGGTCGCGCTCGCCGCGTACGTGCTGCACACCCCGCCCCAGAACGTCACCGACAGGGTTCGCCCGTCGGCGCTGTACGACAGGACCTGCCGCGAGGACTTCCCCGCGTTCCCTCGGGACGGGTTCGTCGTCGACGGCGCGTCCTTCGTCAGGTACGCGGGGTCCACGGCGACCTGCGACACGGTGCTGCCCATGCCGGGCGCGGTCGGCCGTACCGAGAAGAGCCAGGACGGTACGAGCGTCCGCTTGCCCGCCACGTACTGACTCGCCAGTCCGAACACCGCCTTGTCGACCGTCACCGTGGTCGTCGTCGGCTCCGCACCGGTCCGCGTCCCGCAGTGGACCGCAGGCGATTTCAGGCCATCCTGCAGCGGTACGGGAGTGGCGCAGCCGCCGATGTCCGCGCGCCCGTCCGCCCGGGACGCCGACCCGTTCAGCTGCTTCAGCGCCTCGCCCGCGCTGATCACCGGATAGCTGTCCCCCTTCTCCAGCCCCTTCAACTGGCCGCTTCCGCCGACCACTTCGCCGTCCGGACCGACCTGGATGCCGGTCGACCAGCCGTAGGTGGGAAGGCCGTCCACCTTCGGGTCGGCGTTCACCACCCGTACCGAATCCATGAGTTGGCGGGCGTCGAGCGCGGCGTCGTCCTGGCCCACCGCCTTCAGGACCGGCGTCGCGGCAGCCCTGGCGGCGCTCTCGCTCACCGGGGAGCCGCTGCCGTCGGTGGCCGCCTTCCGGTCCGAACAGACCGTGATGCTTTCGCAGTTGTCCGTACCGCCGGAGCCGTACCGGGCGAAACTCCAGGTGCCGGGAGCCTGCTTGTCCACCCGCAGGACCGGGCCCGAGCCGTCCCCGTCGGACCCGACCTTCCAGGATGTGCCCTCCGCCCGCGGCGTGCCCTCCAGGCCCAGCGCCTTCGCCAGCCGGGCCACCTGTGCCGCGGAGACGGTCCCCTCGGCGCGTCGCACCGCCGCCGTACGCGGCCCCTCGGGCAGGTCGCCGGACGCACGGTAGACCGTCCGGCCGCCGTTCGGGTCGGGTTCGCCCGGCGCGATGCCCGGTGCGCCGCCGGGCGAGGACCCGCCGGGCGCCGCCGGGCCCTCCGTACGCCCGTCCAGGGCCAGTGGGGGAGGGGCGGGCTTCCCGCTGCCCGCCGTACTGTCGCCGCTCCCGCTGTCGCCGTCCGCCGCGGTCGCGGCCCAGTACGCGCCGCCGCCCCCGGCCAGCAGGACGGCAGCCGCCACCGAGGCCACGGCGAGCGGCGAACGCCGCCGGGGGCTCGTCACGTCGTTGTCGGGTCGCTCGGTGCTCACCGGATCCGCTCCTTCGCCTGCGTTGCCGTCACAGGCCTCACCCGGCCTGCCGTCCGTCCCACGGTTCGGGGACAACGGTGGGACGGGGCACAGGGGCGCCCGGTTCCCTCAGGGGGCACCGGAGGCGATCGGTGCCGTTCTCAGTCGCCGTACTCGGACATGGCGTCGATCAGCCGGGCGGAGGCGGCAGGCACCGTCACGCCGTGGATCAGGGACGGCGCGACCCGAGCGGGGGCGGATTTCGCGGGGACCACCCAGTGCGGAGCCATCCGCGCGCAGTCACCGCGCAGCTCGGCCAGGCTGATCTCGGACTCGCGCGTAGCGCTGTGGTTCGACATAACGGCACCGTAGGCATCACCCACCTTGGGAAGAAAGACCTACTATCGGGTAGTTTTCACCCCTTCGGGGTGAGTGCGAGGAGAGGTAGCGTGAACTGTCACGCCGCCCAGGGAACGCAGTCACCCCGTTCCCTCCGATCTCCGCAGGAGCAGTCTCCCCGTGCGAATCGCAGTCACCGGCTCCATCGCCACCGACCACCTCATGACCTTCCCCGGCCGTTTCGCCGACCAGCTGGTCGCCGATCAGCTGCACACGGTCTCGCTCTCCTTCCTGGTCGACAACCTCGACGTGCGCCGGGGCGGTGTCGCCGCCAATATCTGCTTCGGCATGGGCCTGCTGGGCACCAGCCCGATCCTGGTCGGTGCCGCGGGCGCCGACTTCGACGAGTACCGCGCCTGGCTCGACCGCCACGGCGTCGACACGGGTTCGGTCCGGATCTCCGAGGTCCTGCACACCGCCCGCTTCGTCTGCACGACGGACGCGGACCACAACCAGATCGGCTCCTTCTACACGGGTGCGATGAGCGAGGCCCGCCTCATCGAACTGAAGGCCGTCGCCGACCGGGTCGGCGGCCTCGACCTCGTCTCGATCGGTGCCGACGACCCCGAGGGGATGCTCCGCCACACCGAGGAGTGCCGCACCCGGGGTATCCCGTTCGCCGCGGACTTCTCGCAGCAGATCGCCCGGATGGACGGCGACGAGATCCGGATCCTCCTCGACGGCGCCATGTACCTCTTCTCCAACGAGTACGAGAAGGGGCTCATCGAGTCCAAGACCGGCTGGACCGACGAGGAGATCCTGGCCAAGGTCGGCCACCGGGTCACCACGCTCGGCGCCCGCGGTGTCCGGATCGAGCGGGCCGGCCAGGAGGCGATCGAGGTCGGCTGCCCGGAGGAGGAGATCAAGGCCGACCCGACCGGTGTCGGCGACGCCTTCCGTGCCGGATTCCTCTCCGGTCTCGCCTGGGGCGTCGGCCTGGAGCGCGCCGCCCAGGTCGGCTGCATGCTCGCCACGCTGGTCATCGAGACCGTCGGCACCCAGGAGTACACCCTGCGCCGCACCCACTTCATGGACCGCTTCACCAAGGCGTACGGCCATGACGCCGCCGCCGAGGTCCGCGCGCACCTGGGCTGATCCCGCGGCACCTCAGATCAGCCGGCGGACCACATAGGCCGAGCCGCGGTCCGCCGGCTCCTCGCCCACGTACTCCTGCTCACGCATCGCGCACCAGGCCGGAATGTCCAGGCGGGCCGCCTCGTCGTCGGAGAGTACGGTCACCGTCCCGCCCGGCGGCACCTCCCCGATCACCTTCGCGAGCTCGATCACCGGGATCGGACACCGCTTCCCGAGGGCATCGACCACCAGGGAAGCGGCCGCAACGGGCGAGGGCTGCGCCGGGACGGGCGCGCCCAGCCTCTCCCGTACCTCCGCCACCACCCGGGGCAGCACGTCCAGGAAGCGGTCGACGTCCTCGTCCGCCGTGCCGGCCGGCAGCGACACCCGTACGTTCCCCTCCGACAGCACCCCCATCGCCTTGAGCACATGGCTCGGAATCAGCGTGCTGCTGGTGCAGGAGGAACCGGACGATACGGAGAATTCCGCCCGGTCCAGCTCATGGAGCAGTGTCTCCCCGTCGACATAGAGACAGGAGAAGGTCACCAGATGCGGCAGCCGCCGCACCGGATCGCCGACCACCTCCACATCCGGCACCAGTTCGGGCACCCGGGCCCTGATGCGGTCCACCAGGGCCCGCAGCCGTACGGCCTCGGCTGCCGCCTGCGCCCGCACCGCCCGCAGCGATGCCGCCGCGGCCACGATCGCCGGAAGGTTCTCGAACCCCGCGGCCCGCCCCGATTCCCGTTCGTCGGCCGGTCCTTGAACCGCGAACCGCACCCCTTTGCGCACCGCCAGCAGCCCGACTCCCGCGGGCCCGCCCCACTTGTGCGCGCTGGCAGCCAGCAGCGACCACCCCTCCGGCACCGGCCCCCAGCCCAGCGACTGCGCCGCATCCACCAGCAGCGGCACTCCCGCCGCCCGGCAGACCTCCGCCACCTCGGCCACCGGCTGCTCGGTGCCGACCTCGTGATTGGCGGACTGCAGACAGGCCAGCGCGGTGTCCTCGCGCAGCGTGTCCGCGTACCCCGCCGCGCTCACCGCCCCCGACCGGTCCACCGCGACCTCGGAGACCGATCCGCCCTGTGCCTCATGGGCGGCCGCCGCATGGAGCACCGACGAGTGCTCGACCGCGGAGACGGCCAGATGGCGGCCGACACGCCGACGCCCCGCGAGAGCCCCGGAAATTCCGGAGTGCACCGCCCATGTCCCCGAAGGAGTGAATGTGAGCTCGTCCGGACGGCACCCGACGGCCTCCGCGGCGGTCTCCCGGGCCGCGTCCAGCAAGAGGCGGGCCCGCCGCCCCTCGCGGTAGAGCCTGGCCGGGTCGGCCCACCCCTCGTCCAGCGCGGCAAGCAGCGCCTGACGGGCGACGGGGTGCAGGGGAGCGGAGGAAGCAGCGTCGAAGTAGGGCACGCCGCCACGCTAGCTCGCGCGAGGCCCGGGGCCGTGGACGGGCCGCCCGCGCGGCCAGGAGAGGGGGCGTCAGATGGTGGTCTGAAGCCCGTATTCCACCCCTTCGGGGAGTCGGGCGGCGCGTTGGGCACCCTCCCCGCGCGGCCCCAAATAGCGTCCAGTAGGGTTTGGTCCGCATAAACATCCAAACCCCTGCCCGCGTCAGGGCGGCGACCGACCAGAGACACGGCCGCGCCGACCGCGCGGGCGAGACTCTCGGGAAGGCGCTACGTGAGTCCCAACGGCTCCGACCGCTCGTCGCGGCGCCCGATGCGGCGGAAGCTGCCGCAGGTGCTGACTGCGGGCCTGATCCTGGCGACCGCAACCGGTTGCACATATAAGGACTTCCCCCGCCTTGGTATGCCTACGCCGGTAACGGAAGAGGCACCACGGATCCTTTCCCTCTGGCAGGGCTCGTGGGCGGCTGCGCTCGCCACGGGCGTGCTGGTCTGGGGCCTGATCCTGTGGAGCGTCATCTTCCACCGGCGCAGCCGCACCAAGGTCCAGGTTCCTCCGCAGACCAGGTACAACATGCCCATCGAGGCGCTGTACACCGTGGTCCCTCTGATCATCGTCTCGGTGTTGTTCTACTTCACCGCGCGCGATGAATCGAAGCTCCTCTCGCTCTCCCCGAAGCCCGCCCACACCATCAATGTGGTCGGCTACCAGTGGAGCTGGGGGTTCAACTACATCGAGAACGTGGACGGCAACATCGCCACGGGCAACAAGATCCCCAAGGAACTGGACGCCATCCCGGACAGGTTCCGGAAGGACTTCCCCAAGGGTGCGGAGGGCGTCTACGACTACGGCATTCCCGGAACCCGGAACCCGCAGAACGGCAACCCGGGTCCGACCCTGTGGCTGCCGAAGGGCGAGAAGGTCCGCTTCGTTCTGACTTCCCGTGACGTCATCCACTCCTTCTGGGTGGTGCCGTTCCTCATGAAGCAGGACGTCATTCCGGGCCACACCAACGCCTTCGAGGTGACTCCCAACCAGGAGGGCACCTTCATGGGCAAGTGCGCCGAGCTCTGCGGCGTCGACCACTCCCGGATGCTCTTCAACGTCAAGGTCGTCTCCCCGGAGCGCTACCAGGCGCACCTCAAGGAGCTGGCGAAGAAGGGCCAGACGGGCTACGTGCCGGCCGGCATCGCGCAGACTGACCCGGCCAGGAATGCGGAGACGAACAAACTGTGAGCATCCTCAACGAACCTCAGGGTGCCGCGGCAGCAGACGACTCGTACGAGGACGAGCTGCCGGTCCGGCGCAAGCAGCCGGGAAACGTCGTCATCAAGTGGCTGACCACCACTGACCACAAGACGATCGGCACGATGTACCTGGTCACGTCGTTCGCGTTCTTCTGCATCGGCGGTCTGATGGCGCTCATCATGCGCGCCGAACTGGCCCGTCCCGGCACGCAGATCATGTCGAACGAGCAGTTCAACCAGGCGTTCACGATGCACGGCACGATCATGCTGCTGATGTTCGCGACGCCGCTGTTCGCCGGATTCGCGAACTGGATCATGCCGCTGCAGATCGGCGCGCCCGATGTGGCGTTCCCGCGGCTGAACATGTTCGCGTACTGGCTGTACCTCTTCGGCTCGCTCATCGCGGTGGCCGGCTTCCTCACCCCGCAGGGTGCGGCCGACTTCGGCTGGTTCGCCTACTCCCCGCTCTCGGACGCGGTCCGTTCGCCGGGTGTCGGCGCCGACATGTGGATCATGGGTCTGGCCTTCTCCGGCTTCGGCACGATCCTCGGTTCGGTCAACTTCATCACCACGATCATCTGCATGCGCGCACCCGGCATGACGATGTTCCGCATGCCGATCTTCGTCTGGAACGTCCTGCTGACCGGTGTGCTGGTCCTGCTGGCCTTCCCGGTCCTCGCCGCCGCGCTCTTCGCGCTGGAGGCGGACCGTAAATTCGGTGCGCATGTATTCGACGCGGCCAATGGCGGCGCATTGCTCTGGCAACACCTCTTCTGGTTCTTCGGCCATCCAGAGGTGTACATCATCGCCTTGCCATTCTTCGGAATCATTTCCGAAGTGATTCCGGTGTTCAGCCGCAAGCCGATGTTCGGCTACATCGGCCTGATCAGCGCGACGATCGCCATCGCAGGCCTCTCCGTGACCGTGTGGGCGCACCACATGTACGTCACCGGCGGTGTGCTGTTGCCGTTCTTCTCGTTCATGACCTTCCTCATCGCGGTACCGACCGGGGTGAAGTTCTTCAACTGGATCGGCACGA
>NZ_JBHVFF010000387.1:0-6513 GCF_042801895.1 Streptomyces sp. NPDC057543
CCATGGGCCCTGCCCGTGCGGTGAGGACGTCAGTCCCAGACGAGTCGGCCGTCCTCCACATGTCCGGCCGTAGGCGACGCCCCCGCGGAGATCTGCTCCATGAGGGCGACGGTGTCGTCGAACAGGTCGGCCAGCGAAGCGTGGACCTCGAAGGAGGGCGCGTCCCCGTCACCGAATGAACCGATCCGGCCGCTTCGCGCGTCCAGGAACTTTCCGTAACAGGAGTCCTCGTCCGAGACGACCGGAATCCACTGCTCGTGCCAGAAGGGGAACTCCGGATCGTCGGACGGGTCGTCGCGCTCGATCTCCATCTTGAACGCATAGGTACGCTCCATGGCCACGAGCCCCAGAAAGTCCCGGTTCCCGGGCGCGACCCCTTCGGTGACCTCTCCGGCCCCCGACTCCAGCAGCCAGGCCCGCAGTTCGGCCGGGAACGCGATACCCATCCGGTCCTCCGTCGCGGAGATGTCCGCCGCAGCCGCAGGGCCCAGAACCGAGGCCGCGGTCACGGGAGCATGCGCCTCCAGCCAGCCCACCAGCCGCCGCCACGCCCGTTGTGCCTCATCCATGACCGGCCCCCACTCCCTCGTCGCGCCTCTCGCGGCGCAGCCTACGACACGGGGTCTCGCCGGATCGGGAAGATCCCCGGCCGGCCCGGAACGGACCGCCCTGGACGGGCCCTTCGCCTCAGTCCGTGACCCACTCGACCATCCGGTTCTCGTGAAGAGAAGGAAAGCGTCGCGCAAGGCTGACCGGGGTCGGGCCTTCCACCGCGCTGCACAGGTCACGGAGCATGACGGGCAGGCTGGGCCACAGTTTCGCGTAGTCGGGGTCTCCGAATGACATCTCCCCGATGGCCCCGAAGCCGTCGGTTCGGTGATCGATGAAGAGGAGGTCGCCGGTAAGGGCCTGGGCGAACGGGACCCATCGGGGATGGGCGATCCTGCCGATCACTTCTTCCTCGTAGCCGTCCTCGACGGCGTCGTTCGCCAGGGAGACGAGGTGGGCGTGGGATTCGATGATGCGGTCCACCGGAAGCAGGCTGTATCCGAGAAGAAAGGCTCCGGGGCTGCCGCTGGACCGTCGGCGCTCGACACCGTTGTGCATCGACAGGAGGGACGCGAGTGCGGGGTCGGGCGGAAAGCCGATCCCGGCCTCCAGCGTGGCGATCTCCGTGACGGACGCGCCCGGTCGTAGGGCGGAGAAGTCTCCGGGGGCGTGGGTCCGCAACCAGGTCTCAAGTCTTCGCCACAGGGTGTGAAGGTCATCGGGTCCGTCCGGTGAAGCGCTGCTGTTCATGTGCGCGTCCTCTCTGTGATGGGGCTATCCTCCGCGCATGGGCGCACAGTTCGGCGGCTGGCCGGAGCAGGCCATGGATGTGCTGGTGCGGCTTCAGGGCGAACCGGACAGGGAGACCAGGGAGTCTTGCCGGGCGGATCGTGAGCGGCTGGTGCGGCAGCCGATGATCGATCTGCTCAATGAGGTCGCGGACGCCGACGCCCGGTACGAGGACTTCTCCGTCTGGCACTACCGGACCAACTCCTGGTGGTGGCAGAACCAGGGCGCGGTGATCCGGATCGGGCGCAAGGTCGAGATCGGGCTCCGGTTCTCCCTGGAGGGCCTGCGGGTCCAGGGGGCCTGGTGGTATCCCGACGCGGGCCAGGTCGACGCGTACCGCGGAGCCGTTGACGCCGAGGGCAGCGGCCGGGAGCTGTCCGCCCTCGTCGACGCCGTGCGGAACAAGGGCTATGACGTCTCCGGGGACGTGATGAAGCGTCCTCCGCGCGGCTACCCGGCCGACCACGCCCGCGCGGACCTGCTCCGCCACCGCTCGTTGATCGCGGCCCGCGCCCTCGGTGACGAGGAGTGGCTGCACACCGCCGAAGCCGTCGATCGGGTCCTGGCGGCCGCCGCCTACCTGGACCCCTTGCTGACGTGGCTCGCCCGCCACGTCACGCGTACTTCGTGACCTCACCCGGTCGACGCCGCCGGATCGGAGGCACCCCGCCGCCCGGGGCGAGAGTTCCAGGCCATCCGCAAAGAATCAGCCATTCGACCTCCCCTATGGGGCAACGCCGTTAACAAATTGTCCCAGGAACCCCACAGGTCACGGCCCTGCGGGCGCCGGACTCGCCCCCGGAGGGCCCCGAAAAGCAGCCAGGCGTGATCAGGGCGGGCCCGCCACGCGAAGTGGCTGCATATGGTCTGGACCGGCGCGACGACTCACCTCTACGACAACACGGCTTGCCAGGAGGCCCCGGTGACGGGCACGTCTGCCGGGGGAACGCGACCCCGGTTCGCGCCTGGTGAGGCGAGGCGCTCGACTCCGGCCCCGGGCCGTGTCGCGGCGCCTCCTTGTCGTATCGCCGCCGCTGCCGGCAGTGCCCCGGCCGAAACGGCACTTCGGCCGGTCATCCCACCGCATGGAGGAGACACATGCTGAAGCACAGATACCGAACACGCCGAAGGAGCAGAGCCATCGTCGGCCTGGCCGTGTGCGCCATGGCGATGGGGCTTGTCCAGGCGCCGGCGTCCGCCGACGAGCCCGCGCCCGGGAGCGCCGCCGATGGCCGGTCCGAGGCGGGCGGCAACGAGGGGGCGGACCTCCGTCCGTCAGCGGTACCCACCGAGAACCGGCGTTCTGTGCTGGGCGACGGATACAAGGATTCGGCGGACCGGATCTGGACGTCGTCGGGTGACGGTACGGGCTTTCATGTGCTGACCGCCGTCGCGAAGGACGGCTACCGGTGGAAGACGGCGGCGACGCTGTCCGAGCCGGGCTTCGACACCGACACCTGGATCGGCAATGTCTGCGTGACCGCTTCCGGCGAACGCGCCGCCGTCGCGTACGCACCCCGGACGTTCACGAACAAGCCGGAGCTGATGACGCGCGGTGCCTTCACCGCTGTGGTCGACCTGACCAGCGGCAAGGTCACCAAGCTGCCGTTCCAGGCCACGCTCGGCTACTTCTCGCCCGGCTGCGGTACGGGCGAGGACGCCGTCTTCTCCCAGTTCACGGACGACGACTCGAAGCGGAACGAGACGCGGCTACTCCGGGTGGACAGCGCGCGCGGCACTACCGGCAAGGCGCTGACCCTGAGCGGCCAGGTCACCTCGGCCGTGCCGGTCGGCAAGAACATCGTGGCCGCGCGCGGCTCCAGCCTGGCCAGGGTGGACGCCCACGGGACGATGCGCACCGTCGCTGAGACGGCGGCCGTGCCCTTCCGGCTCATGCCGGACGCGGACGGGGGCGTGGTGTTCCTGGACCGCGACGCCGACAAGGGCGCGAAGGCGCAGGGCGCCGTGCGCCGCGTGTCCGCCCAGCAGATCACCGAGGCCAAGGGCGGCCGGGTCCCCGGAGTCCTCGCTTCCGGGGCCATGGAGGGGCTCGACCTGGCGCGTGCCGCGTCCGGCACGGTCTTCGTCACCGGGAAGGCCCAGGTCCGCAGCGCCCTGCCGGGCACGGTCAGGCATGTGGCGGGCATTGCGAAGGACACCACCGTGTCGACCTCAGGGAGGGCGGCCGTCACCTCGCGGTGGGCCGATGGGAAGGACTCGCGGATACGCCCCGAGGAGGCGCTGACCGCGCGCACGGTGCGCACCGACGTACACGTGCTGGCCACGGACAAGTCCGTGTCCCTGGACGCGCTGCCCTCGGACGAGGTGCTGGGCGGGGAGAAGGCGGCGGCGCAGGGCGCCGGCACGTCCCCGGTGCTGCCCGAGCCGAAGCCCGCCGCGACGGCGTCACGTGTCGCGGCGGAGAGCCCGGTGGACGCGGACCGCTACTGCTCGGTGCCGCGCGGCGACCCCCGCAAGCAGGCGTTCCAGCCCACGCCCCGGCAGGTCGAGTGGGCCGTGGACCAGGCCGTCACCGGAAACCTGAACAAGCACATCTCCCGCCCGGCGGACTGGAAGGGCACGGGCATGGCCGGCTACCAGCCGCAGAGCCTATTCCCTCTGGTGCCGATGGTGGGCGACCCCGGTAACGACGAGGACTTCCATGTTCCCGCGCAGGTGATGCTCGGCGTTACCGCGCAGGAGTCCAACATGTGGCAGGCCACCCGCTATGCCGTGCCCGGCGTCACCGCCAATCCGCTGATCGGCAACTACTACGGCATCGAGTACGCCGCCGACGGCGAGCAGAACGACCCGTGGAAGATCGACTTCAGCAAGGCCGACTGCGGCTACGGCATCACCCAGGTCACCGATGGCATGCGGGTGCACGGCAAGGAGAAGACCGGCGAGCAGCCGCTGTCCACCACGCAGCAGGAGGCGGTGGCGCTCGACTACACGGCGAACATCGCCGCGGGTGTGAACATCCTCGTCGGCAAGTGGAACGAGACCTACAAGGCCGGGATGCTGATCAACGAGGGCAGCCCGAAGTACATCGAGAACTGGACGTTCGCCCTGTGGGCGTACAACGCCGGCTTCCATCCTCAGTCGGAGGCGTCCAAGAACGGTGGCAAGTGGGGGGTGGGCTGGACCAACAACCCGGCCAACCCGCTGTGGAAGGCCAACCGCACCCCGTTCCTGGAGAACTCCGAGCGCAAGGACGACTACTCGCACGCCGCGCACCCGCAGGACTGGCCGTATCAGGAGAAGGTGATCGGCTGGGCGGCCCGCCCCATTTCGGCGATGTTCGCCCCCGGTGACATGCAGGCCGGCTACCGCGCCGCCTGGTGGAACAGCGACGTCCTGCGGACCGGGGCCAAGCCGGCCGAGGACCTGTTCTGCGACTCATCCAACAACTGCAACCCCGGCAAGATCGGCGACGGCGACTCCAACGACCCGGGCCAGGGCGCCTGTGAGCTGGACGACCCCAGCTCGTCGATCCGCCTCTACTGCTGGTGGAACAAGGACGTCAAGTGGAAGGACTGCGACAAGGGCGCCCAGTGCGGCAACCCGGTCCACCGCTTCGACGACACGTATCCGGAACAGCCTGACGGCAATGCCTACCCGCCCCGTTGCGGTCCCGGTGTCCCCTCCGGCACGTATGTGGTGGACGATCTGCCCAACGGTACGCGCCCGGCCGGATCGGATCTGCGCAGCTGCGGCAATGTCTCCTCGGCCGGTTCGTTCGGTTTCGACTTCGCGACCGGCTCCGGGAAGATGGACCTGCACCAGATCGGTGCCGCGTACGGCAACCACTTCTGGTTCTCCCACACGCGCAAGGCCGGTGACGCCGATGGGGCGCGTCTGCTGACCACCGGCACCTGGTCGCTGGGCTACGACATGAACGAGTGGGTGCGCATCATGGTCCACCTGCCGGACCACGGAGCCCACACCCAGCAGGCGAAGTACGAGATCGACACGGGTGACGGCACCTTCTCCCGGAACCGCACCATCGGCCAGAAACGCGGCAAGAACGCGTGGGTGTCGATCGGCGCCTACAAGGTCAGTGGCAAGCCGCGCGTCCGCCTGTCGAACGCCACACTCGACGGCACCGGGAGCGAGGACGTGGCCTGGGACGCGGTCGCCTTCCAGCCGCTCGGCGACAAGCCCAAGCACATGGTCGCCGTGCTCGGTGACTCGTACAGCTCCGGCGAGGGCGCCGGTGACTACTCCTTCGAGAGCGACAAGGATCACGGCACGTCGGAGTGGAACGGCTGTCGCCGCAGCGGGAACGCCTGGGCCCGCAAGATCACCCTGCCGGGCATGACCGAGTCGGTCGGCGCCGACAGTGACGGCTGGGGCTACGACGTGGAACTCGGCTTCGCCGCCTGTTCCGGTGCCATGACGAAGAACGTGGCCACCGTCCCCTCCGGCAACATTCCGCAGAAGCACAAGGAGGGTCAGTTCAACGAAGTCCTCCAGGTCGACTCCGGAGTCCTGAGCAAGGACACCACGCTCGTGATGCTGACCCTCGGCGGGAATGACGAGAATGGCTTCGCGGGCGCCATGCAGGAGTGCAGTTCCCTCTCCAACTGTGCCTCCGACTCCTTCCTGGCCGACAAGAAGGCCATCATCGACCGTATGATCCCTGACCTCTCCGTCGTTCTGGAGAAGATCGCGGCCAAGGCGTCCAACGCCCACATCGTCCTGATGGGGTATCCCGAACTCCTCAGCCGCACGGTCAAGTGCGCCGGTTCCCTCTACTTCGACATGACCGAGGTCGAAGCCCTGGCCGAGCTGGTCAACTACGCGAACGCGGAACAGAAGAAGGCGGTGGACGACCTGCGCACGGGCGCGCAGAAACTCAAGATCGAGTACGCCAACCCGGTCGATGCCTTCGTCGGCCACGGCGGATGCGACGATCCCGAGTGGATCAACAAGATCGTCATTGGCCCCAACGGCGACGGCGACTTCCACGACGGCGACCCCGCGTCCGTTCCGGCATCGTGCCTCTGGGGCATCTCCGGCGGCCGGTGCATCAGCCGCGAGTCCTTCCACCCCAAGAACGCCGGCACCACCGGCTACGCCGACGTCATGAAGAAGCGCCTCGGCGAGATCGGATATACGGGATCATGACCCGGTGACTCAGGCACCCACCCCGCGCACCCGGTCCTCCAGGAC
>NZ_JBHVFF010000388.1:0-6488 GCF_042801895.1 Streptomyces sp. NPDC057543
GCCCGGAACCTTGCGAAACGGTTCCGGGCCCCTTCCGCGTCTGTCCTGGGGTCCTGCTGTCCTGCTGTCCTGCTGTCCTGCTGTCCTGCTGTCCTGCTGTCCTGCTGTCCTGCTGTCCTGCTGTCCTGCTGTCCAGAGATTCTGGGCGGTTCAGTACTCCTGGTGTGGTGCCGCGGCGGCGGCCGCTTCCACTTCCGCCTTGCGGGCCTTCTCGGCCTCCTCCTCCGCCTCCATCTCGGCGAACACATCGATGGGTGGCGGCGCCTTGGCGAGGAAGACCCAGGTCAAATAGACCGCGAGCAGGAACGGGGGGATCTTCAGGGCGACCAGGATCCAGCCGAGCTGGGTGGTGTCGGCCCACCAGTACAGCGGGAAGAGGATCGCGCACTTGGCGAGCAGGATCAGCCCCCAGGCGTAGCTGGCCTTGGCGTACGCCTTCTTGCGGCCGGGGTTCCTGGTGCGCCAGGAGAGGTTCTCCTTGAACACCGGCCCCAGGATCAGACCGATCAGGGGCACCCCGGCGAGGGTGGTGATCAGGTAGGCGAGGGCCAGACCGAGCGTGTAGAGCATGCCCGGCAGATAGAAGTCCTTGGCATTGCCGGTCATCATCGCGAAGACCACACCGAAGGCCACGCCGAAGACACCGCTGAAGGCGTGCTTGACGGTGTCCCTGCGGATCAGCCGTACGGCGACGAGAACCAGGGACACCACCAGGGCCGCGATGGCCGAGATGTGCAGATCCTTCTTGATCGTAAAAATCGTGACGAAGAGCAGCCCCGGAAGGACTGTCTCCACCATTCCCCGGACACCGCCGAACGCCTCGAAGAGCGCTGCCTCGGTGACCGCCTTCGCGTCGGCCTCCTGCTGGTCGGTGCGGGTGGTGCGGTCCGTGTCGGACGTCGGCTTGTCGAGAGACGTCACCGGCTACTCCTTGCCGAGTGGTCGGAGTTCGTATTTGGGGTTGAACAGCACCCGGCGTCCATGACTCATGGCGATCCGGCCCGAGGCGATGAGCCTGCGGCCCGGTTCTATGCCCGCGATGGAGCGCCGGCCCAGCCAGACCACGTCCAACGGCGCGGTGCCGTCGAAGAGCTCCGCCTCCAGGGCGGGCACTCCGGCGCGCGGCCGCAGGGTGACGGTCCGCAACGTACCAGTGACCTTCACGATCTGCCGGTCGGTGCATTCGGAGATCCGCGTGCACCCCGAGGCCTGCGAGTCCTCCTGCAGCTCCTCGGACTCCAGGTCCTCCTGGGAGCTGGACAGCCGGTCGAGCATCCGCCGGAAGCGGCCGGACGGCTTCGCCGCCTTGCCGGGCTTCTCGAATCGAGGAACAGCACTCATAACCGAAGGGTACCGGTCTCCTGTGCTCCGAGCGGGTGTCCCGGGTCTCACTCGAACGGGTTACTCGCAGAGGTTCCCGAACGGGTCGGTCACCCGGATGGCGGAGCGCTGCCCGTACGGTCTTCCGGGCTCCCGGCCTCCCCGTTCAGCCGCGCTCGAAGCGGTAGCCCATCCCCGGCTCGGTGACGAAGTGCCGCGGGTGCGAGGGGTCGGCCTCCAGCTTGCGCCTCAGCTGCGCCATGTAGACCCGGAGATAGTTGGTCTCGGTGCCGTACGAGGGCCCCCATACCTCCTGGAGCAGCTGCTTCTGGCTGACGAGGCGGCCGCCGTTGCGGACCAGGACCTCCAGCAGGTGCCACTCGGTGGGGGTGAGCCGTACGTCGCGGCCCTCGCGGTGGACCTTCTTCGCCGCCAGGTCGACGGTGAAGCCCTCGGTCTCGACGATCACCGTGTCGTCGGAGCCGTTCTGGCCCACCGGTTCGGCGCGGCGGACGGAGGCGCGCAGCCGGGCCAGCAGCTCGTCCATGCCGAAGGGCTTGGTGACGTAGTCGTCGGCGCCGGCGTCCAGGGCCTCGACCTTCTCGTCGGAGGTGTGGCGGGCGGAGAGCACGAGGATCGGCACCCGGGTCCAGCCGCGCAGCCCCTTGATCACCTCGACGCCGTCCATGTCGGGCAGTCCGAGGTCGAGAACGACGACATCGGGGTGACGGGCGGCGGCGAGCTGAAGGGCGGTCGCGCCGTCGGGCGCGGCGTCCACCTCGTACTTGCGTGCCTTCAGGTTGATCACGAGGGCACGTACGATCTGCGGCTCGTCGTCGACCACAAGCACCCGGGTCATGGGGGCCCTGCCTTTCTGCGGTACGGCGATCTCCCGGGACGCTGCGGAGATCATGAAGTGGCCTGCGGGGTCATGAGGTGACCTGCTCGGACAGGTCGGGGCTGACCGGAACGTATCCCGATGCCGCCTTGAGCGTCAGCACCATGGTGAGGCCGCCGCCGGGGGTGTCCTCGGCGTCCAGCGTGCCGCCCATGGACTCCACGAACCCGCGGGCGACGGCGAGGCCCAGTCCGACGCCCGCGCCTCGCGGGGCGTCGCCGTAGCGCTGGAAGGGCTCGAAGATGTGCTCCTTGGCGTCGTCGGGGACGCCGGGGCCGCGGTCGGCCACCCGGAGCTCGACGCGGGTGCCGAGCGCGCTGGCGGCCACGTTGACGCGTTCGCCGCAGGGGCTGTACTTGACCGCGTTCTCGACGATGTTGGCGACGGCCCTCTCCAGCAGCCCGGGGTCGACGTCGACCATCGGCAGGGTCTCGGGGATGTCCAGGTCCACGCTGCCCTCGGGGACACCACCGAGCGCCATCGGGACCACCTCGTCGAGGTCGATCTCGCGGATCAGCGGGGTGACGGTGCCGGTCTGCAGCCTGGACATGTCCAGGAGGTTGCCCACGAGGTGGTCGAGGCGGTCGGCGCCGTTCTCGATGCCCTCCAGGAGTTCCGCCTCGTCCTCGTCGGACCAGGCGACGTCGTCGGAGCGCAGGGAGCTGACGGCGGCCTTGATGGCGGCGAGCGGGGTACGCAGGTCGTGGCTGACGGCGGCGAGGAGCGCGGTCCTGATCCGGTTCCCCTCGGCGAGCCGCCGGGCCTGCTCCGCCTGGCCGACCAGGCGCTGCCGGTCCAGTACGACGGCGGCCTGGGCTGCGAACGCGCCGAGCACCCGGCGGTCCTCGGCGGGCAGCACCCGGCCGGAGAGCGCGAGCGCCATGTGGTCGCCGACGGGCATGTCCACGTCGGCGTCGTCCGGCCGGGCCACCGGGGCCGGTCCGACACTCCCGGCGCAGGTCCACGGATCGACGTCGCTCTGCCGCTCCAGCAGGGCGACGGACTCCATGCCGAAGGTCTCGCGGACCCGGTCCAGGAGCGCGTCCAGGGTGGTCTCGCCGCGCAGCACACTGCCCGCCAGGAAGGAGAGGATCTCCGATTCGGCGCGCAGCCGGGCTGCCTGGTGGGTTCGGCGGGCCGCCAGATCGACGACCGAGGCGACCGAGACAGCCACCGCGAAGAAGATCACGATGGCGACGAAGTTCTCCGGATCCTGGACGGTCAGCGTATGGGTGGGCGGGGTGAACCAGTAGTTCAGCAGCAGCGAGCCCGCGGCGGCCGAGGCGAGGGCCGGCAGCAGCCCGCCGATCAGGGCCGCCGCCACGGTCATGAAGAGGAAGAGCAGGACGTCGTTGGCGAGCCCGGGGCCACTGTCCAGGCCGATCAGGAGCAATGTGAGAAGGGCCGGTCCTCCCACCCCGACCAACCAGCCCCAGATGATCCGGGCCCGGCCCAGCCGGGCGCCGCGTGCGATGGGCAGCCCGCGTCCCTTGGCGACCTCTTCGTGGGTGACGATGTGGACGTCGAGGTCGGGGCCGGACTCGCGGGCGACGGTGGCGCCCACACCCGGTCCGTAGATGTACTGCCAGGCTTTGCGGCGGCTGGAGCCGAGGACGATCTGCGTGGCGTTCACCCCACGGGCGAATTCGAGGAGCGCCGACGGTATGTCGTCGCCGATCACATGGTGGAAGGTGCCGCCAAGGTCCTCCACGAGGGTGCGCTGGACAGCGAGCTCCTTGGGCGAGGCGGAGGTCAGTCCGTCGCTGCGGGCGATGTAGACGGCGAGGATCTCGCTGCCGGAGCCCTTGGCCGCCATCCGGGACGCGCGGCGGATGAGCGTACGGCCCTCGGGACCGCCGGTGAGGCCGACGACGATGCGTTCGCGGGCCTGCCAGGTGGTGCGGATGTTGTGCTCGCCGCGGTACTGCTGAAGGTATTCGTCGACCCGGTCGGCGACCCAGAGGAGGGCCAGCTCGCGCAGGGCGGTCAGGTTGCCCGGGCGGAAGTAGTTGGACAGGGACGCGTCGATCCGGTCCGGCTTGTAGATGTTGCCGTGGGCCATCCGGCGGCGCAGCGCCTGGGGCGACATGTCGACGAGTTCGAGCTGGTCGGCCCTGCGGACGACCTCGTCGGGGACGGTCTCGCGCTGACGTACGCCGGTTATCGCCTCGACGACGTCGCCGAGCGACTCCAGGTGCTGGATGTTGACGGTGGAGATCACGTCGATGCCGGCCTGGAGGAGCTCTTCCACGTCCTGCCAGCGCTTGGCGTTGCGGGAGCCCGGCACGTTGGTGTGCGCCAGTTCGTCCACCAGGGCGACGGCCGGGGCGCGTTCCAGTACCGCGTCGACGTCCATCTCGGTGAAGACGGCGGAGCGGTATTCGATCTCGCGCCGCCGGATCTGCTCCAGGCCGTGCAGCATCACCTCGGTGCGCGGGCGGTCGTGGTGTTCCACGAAGGCGACGACGCAGTCGGTGCCCCGCTCCACGCGCCGGTGGGCCTCGGCGAGCATCGCGTACGTCTTGCCGACGCCGGGTGCCGCACCCAGGTAGATCCGAAGCTTGCCGCGTGCCATGGCCCCATTGTCTTCTCTGAATCGGCTGCGGCCGATGCGGCAGCCGACTCGAAGCTACCCCGAGGATTCCCGACATATGGGACGGGGGGTGGGGTGAGGGACCGAATTGACAGGATTCTGACGCCCGGGCCCGGTGGGCCGGCCGGCGGGCGGCGTCGCCTTCAGTCCTCGACCCTGACCACGGGCCCGCGGGCCGGGTCCTCGGCGACGGCCGCGCGGTCCCGCCCGCCGGTGCTCGTCCCGCCGGTGGTCTCGCTCATACGTCTCCCCCCTAAAGCCCCGTGCGTGACTCCTCCGGTACGCCGCGTCGGCTTCTTCATCGAAGCCCGAGACGACCAGCACCGATGCCCTCATCGGCGTGCTGTGGAAGCTCGCCGCCACCCCTTCCCGGCGCTGCGACGTTCACGGTCCGGGTGACGTACGCCGGACGCCCCGATGCCGAGGGCCGGCACACCCTGAAGAACGGCGGCGCTTACGTGGCCGGTGAACCGCACGCCGCGACCTCCTGGTATCCGGCCAACGATCATCCCTCCGACAAGGCCACCTTCGCCCTCACCGCGACGGTGCCGGACGGCTGGACGGCCGTCGGCAACGGCCTGCCCGGCCCGGCCACCGTCGAGGAGCCTGACGGCACCCGGGTGTCGTCAGGCTCCCCGAGCCTCCTGGAGGTTCTCAGCCCTGGTTCGCCGAGTTCACCAACTGCTCGAGCGCGATGTTGAGCTGGAGGACGTTGACCCGCGGCTCTCCCACGAAGCCGAGAATCCGGCCGTCCGTGTGCTGCTCGACGAGCTTCTCCACCTGGGCGACAGCGAGGTGATTGCGCTCGGCGACGCGGCGCACCTGGAGCTGTGCGTACGCCGGGGAGATGGCCGGGTCGAGGCCGGAGCCCGAGGAGGTGACGGCATCGGCAGGCACATCGGTGGGGCTGACGGGGTGGCCGGGGACCGAGTTGTCCTTGACGACGGCGGCCTTGGCGGCGGTGACCCGGTCGATGAGTTCCTTGTTGTCGCCGGAGCGGTTGGTCGCGCCGGAGATGATCAGCTTGTACTGGGTGTTGACGCTGTTGGTGCCGAGGCCGTTGGACGGGCGCGGCTGGAACCACCTGAGGTCCGGGGCCGCGGTCCGCTGCCCCTTCTTCAGCGGCAGGTCGTAGCGCTGGCCCATGAGTTCGGAGCCGACGACCTTGCCGTTCGCGGTGATCTCGGAGCCGTTGGCCTTGTCGGGAAAGATGCCCTGGGCGACACCGGTGACGGCGAGTGGGTAGAGCACGCCGCAGACGAAGGTGAGGACGAGCAGGGCACGCAGCCCGGCCCAGAGCAACCGGGCGGTGTTTGCTACGGAGTTGTTCATGGCAGGTCAGCCGATTCCTAAATTCAGTTCAGCCCGGGGACGAGGGAGATGATCAGGTCGATGATCTTGATGCCGATGAACGGGGCGACCAGTCCGCCGAGGCCGTAGATCCCGAGGTTGCGCCGGAGCATCGAGTCGGCGCTGCTGGGCCGGTAGCGCACGCCCTTCAGGGCGAGCGGGACCAGCGCGATGATGATCAGCGCGTTGAAGACGACGGCGGACAGGATCGCGGACTGGGGCGAGGACAACTGCATGATGTTGAGTTTGTCCAGGCCCGGGTAGACCACCGCGAACATCGCCGGGATGATCGCGAAGTATTTCGCGACGTCGTTGGCGATCGAGAAC
>NZ_JBHVFF010000389.1:0-6477 GCF_042801895.1 Streptomyces sp. NPDC057543
GTTTCACGTGAAACAGCGCCCCTCACCCGCCCTCGCCACAGCGCCTCTCACGCACGCCGGAGTGCCCTCTCGGTGCGGCTCCACCGGAACAGCGGTACGGCGACAACTGCATAAAGCACGGCCACTCCGATCACCACTACGAACGACTGCCCGTCAGGAGGCAGCATCAGGGCAGAGACCGCGGCAGCGCCCACGAACGCCACGTTGAACAGCACGTCGTAGAGGGAGAAGACCCGGCCGCGGAAGGCGTCGTCCACCGAGGTCTGCACCACCGTGTCCGTTGCGATCTTCGCCCCCTGAGTGACGAGTCCGAGGATGAATGCCGCGACGAGTATCGGCGCGGGGACGAACCACAGCCCCAGTGCGGGTTCGAGGACGGCGGCCGCCGTCGCACACACCGCCATCCAGCGGAACCGCCCGAGCCACCCCACTGCCCACGGTGTCACCACGGCCGCCGCGAAGAAGCCCGCACCCGATATCCCCACAGCCAGCCCGAGGAGGGCCAGGCCTTCGGATTCGCTGTCGGACCAGGCGTACCGGCACAGCATCAGCACTATCACGGTCAGTGCCCCGTAACAGAAGCGGATCACTGTCATGGCGGCCAGCGCACGGGTGGCCTGCTTCCGCTCCGCCAGATGACGCAGCCCGTCGGCGAGCCCCCGAGCCGTGATGGCCAGAGCCTTTCGCAGCTGGATGCGGCGCCCGTCCTGATCCGGTCCGAGGAGTCCGGTGGCCAGACTCAGGGAGGCCAGTGCCGAAGCGAGGTAGAGCGCCGCGCCCAGCAGCACCACCGCCGCGTCGGAGTCGGCGAGCAGCAACCGCACGATGAACGCGAGGCCGCCGCCGGCCGTGGCGGCGAGCGTGCCCGCGGTGGGCGAGAGTGAGTTGGCCAGCACCAGCCGGTCCCTGTCGACCACACGCGGCAGCGCGGCCGAGAGCCCGGCCAGCACAAAGCGGTTGACCGCGGTGACGCACAGCGCCGAGACGTAGAAGAGCCAGTCGGGTGCGGCGCCGAGGATCAGGAATGCGGTGCAGCAGGCGAGTGCGGCGCGCAGCAGGTTGCCGTACAGAAAGACCTGACGACGTGGCCAGCGGTCCAGCAGGACGCCGGCGAAGGGGCCGATGAGCGAGTACGGCAGGAGCAGCACGGCCATGGCGGAGGCGATGGCCCCCGCCGATGCCTGTTTCTCCGGGGAGAAGACGACGTGCGTCGCCAGCGCGACCTGATAGACGCCGTCCGCCGACTGGGAGAGAAGCCGTACGGCGAGCAGACGACGGAAGTTCCGAAGGCGCAGGAGTACGCGCAGATCACCTACGACGGGCATGTGATCAAGGGTCACATACGTTGAGGGTCCCCGGGTGGATGACCCGGGGACCCTCAACGGTGCGGAAGGGAAGGAGCGTTGCCGCTCGCTACCGAGCCGCGTCGACGCGCCGTGTCCGGTCGCGTCAGTTGGCGACCTCGCCCTTGATGAACTTCTCGACGTTCTCGCGGGCCTCGTCGTCGAAGTACTGGACCGGCGGGGACTTCATGAAGTACGAGGACGCGGAGAGGATCGGGCCACCGATGCCGCGGTCCTTGGCGATCTTCGCGGCGCGAACGGCGTCGATGATGACACCGGCGGAGTTCGGGGAGTCCCACACCTCGAGCTTGTACTCCAGGTTCAGCGGAACGTCACCGAAGGCACGGCCCTCGAGGCGCACGTAGGCCCACTTACGGTCGTCCAGCCAGGCCACGTAGTCCGACGGGCCGATGTGGACGTTGTCCGCACCGAGCTCGCGGTCACGGATCTGGGAGGTGACGGCCTGCGTCTTGGAGATCTTCTTGGACTCCAGGCGCTCACGCTCGAGCATGTTCTTGAAGTCCATGTTGCCGCCGACGTTCAGCTGCATCGTGCGGTCCAGGATGACGCCCCGGTCCTCGAAGAGCTTCGCCATGACGCGGTGCGTGATGGTGGCGCCGACCTGCGACTTGATGTCGTCGCCGACGATCGGGACACCGGCCTCGGTGAACTTGTCCGCCCACTCCTTGGTGCCGGCGATGAAGACCGGGAGGGCGTTGACGAAAGCGACCTTGGCGTCGATGGCGCACTGCGCGTAGAACTTCGCGGCGACCTCGGACCCGACGGGCAGGTAGCAGACGAGGACGTCGACCTTGCGGTCCTTCAGGACCTGGACGACGTCGACCGGGGCCTCGGCCGACTCCTCGATGGTCTCGCGGTAGTACTTGCCCAGACCGTCGTGGGTGTGGCCGCGCTGGACCGTCACGCCGGTGCTGGGAACGTCGGCGATCTTGATGGTGTTGTTCTCGCTCGCACCGATGGCGTCCGCGAGGTCGAGGCCGACCTTCTTCGCGTCGACGTCGAAGGCGGCGACGAACTCGACGTCCCGCACGTGGTAGTCGCCGAACTGGACGTGCATCAGGCCGGGCACCTTGCCGGCCGGATCGGCGTCCTTGTAGTACTCGACGCCCTGGACCAGCGAGGCGGCGCAGTTGCCCACGCCGACGATGGCTACGCGAACCGAACCCATTCCGGTTGCTCCCTGTGTGTAATGGATGTTCCCGATGAAGTCCCGCGGATCTGCGGGGACCTCACTTTGAGGTGTCGTCGGACGGATCCGGCAGGGTGTCACCCCGGTGCCGGGGCAGGCCGTCCGTCTCTCCTGCTGTGTTCTGCTGAGCTTCGCCCCCGGGCGAGGATCGTCGCTGATCCCGTCCCGACCGCTCGCTCTCGATGAGCTCGTTCAGCCAGCGCACTTCGCGCTCCACGGACTCCATGCCGTGTCGCTGCAGCTCAAGTGTGTAGTCGTCGAGGCGCTCGCGGGTGCGGGCCAGGGAGGCCCGCATCTTCTCCAGGCGCTCCTCCAGCCGGCTGCGCCGGCCTTCCAGCACCCGCATCCGCACCTCGTGCTCCGTCTGCCCGAAGAAGGCGAAACGGGCTGCGAAGTGCTCGTCCTCCCAGGAGTCGGGGCCGGTGTGCGAAAGCAGCTCCTCGAAGTGCTCCTTACCTTCCGCCGTCAGCCGGTAGACGATTTTGGCGCGGCGCCCGGCCAGTGAGGAGGCGGGGGCGACCGCACGGCCGGCGGCGGGCGGAAGGACGGCCGGAGCTGTTCCCGGCTCCTCGATCAACCAGCCGTTGGCGACCAGCGTCTTGAGGCAGGGGTAGAGGGTGCCGTAGCTGAAGGCGCGGAAGATCCCCAGCGACGTGTTGAGGCGTTTGCGCAACTCGTACCCGTGCATCGGGGACTCGCGGAGCAGACCGAGAACGGCGAATTCGAGGATGCCGGAGCGTCTGCTCAACTTCGCCTCCTCCTTCTCCGGGTGCTCTCGCGGAGCCCTGTGCCGAGCTGATGTACCGAGCTGATGTATCGACTCGATACATCAGGACGATAGATCGGTCGTCGCCCTGGGGCAAGAGGGGGCATCGTGAACGGCGTCACATCGTGAATTCATAGGCACCGACTTGCGTTGTTTGGGGTGAAGTTCGGCGCTAGGAGGGTTTTGACCGTGCGTAGTCTGTGCGGCATGCAGACCACCGGGAACCGTGAGACGGCCGCGCGCGTCAGTCTTCGCGGACCAGTCGGAGGTACTGCGGATGAGTCTGTCGCAGGGCTGGTCCGTCATTCGGGGGACCGGATCTCAGCCGCCGCTTCCAGGCGTTCTTGCCTGCCCGAGGAGTAGTCGTTCCATGAGCGAGCACCGTCGCAAATCGCCCCAACCGCAAGGTGGCGGGCGGGCAGCGGCCAGACGAGCCGCCCAGCAGTCCTCCGGACGCCGAGCCGCTCCGTCACGCGGAGTAAGTTCCGAGTCACCGACCGAGTCGCCTTCCGGTTCGAGGGGCGGGGACAGCCCGTACGGCGGGCGCGCGGCGGCCAGACGGGCCGCCCAGCGCGGCGGCCGTGGCGGCGGTAGCGGCGGCGGTGGTCGTCGTCGCGGTGGTGGTGGCGACAGCGGACACGAGGGCCCGGGACGGGGGCGTGGCCGTGGTGGCCAGGGTCCCGTCAAGAAGCGCTTCATCGACTACCCGCGCGCCGGGAAGTACGGCGCGCGGCGCTGGGTGCCGTCCTGGAAGCTCGTCTCCAGCCTCTGCATCGGCTTCCTCGGCCTGTTCATGGGCCTGGCGGGCATCGCGTACGCGATGGTCACCACGCCCGACGTGAACAAAAGCGCGAAGGCGCAGAACAACGTTTATTTCTGGGACAACGACACGCAGATGGTCGCCACGGGCGGTGAGGTCAACCGTCAGATCATCGGTTACGAGCAGATCCCCGAAGCCATGCGGAACGCGGTCATCTCGGCCGAGAACAAGTCCTTCGAGCACGACAGGGGCATCGACCCCATGGGTATCGCCCGTGCTCTGTACAACATGGCGACCGGTGGTCAGACCCAGGGTGGATCGACGATCACCCAGCAGTTCGTGAAGAACTCCTACTTGTCCCAGGACCAGACCCTGAGCCGGAAGTTCCAGGAAATCTTCATCACGCTCAAGGTCACCAACGAGATGGACAAGAACGACATCATCACCGACTACCTCAACATCTCGTATTACGGGCGAGGTGCGTCGGGGATCCAGGCGGCGGCCCGTACGTACTACGACAAGGACGCCACGGAGCTGAACCCGAGCGAGTGTGCGTTCCTGGCCACGCTGCTCAAGGGCGCCACCTACTACGATCCGGCGGGCGCCGTCGAGGTCGATTCCGTGCAGGCCACCAAGGCGAAGAACACCGAACGGGCCAAGAAGCGGTGGAAGTGGATCCTCGACGAAGAGGTCAAGGACAAGCGCCTCTCGCAGGCGGAGCGCGCCAAGTACACCGAGTTCCCGATGCCCAAGCCGCCGAGGAAGAACGCCCAGCTGGGCGGTCAGACCGGATACTTGGTCGACCTCGCCAAGTCGTACGCCCTGAACAACGTCAAGGGTATGACGGCTGAAAAGCTGGCCCAGGGCGGCTACGAGATCCACACCACTTTCAACGAGAAGAAGGTCAAGGAGCTCGACGCCGCGGTCCAGAAGGTCTACGACAGCAAGATCAAGCCGAAGCAGCGCCCCAAGACGGACACCCACGTCCAGTTCGGTGGCGGGTCGGTGGATCCCAAGACCGGTGCCATCGTGGCGATCTACGGCGGTCAGGACGCGACCAAGCACTACACCAACAACGCCAACCCCACGGGTGCGCAGGTCGGTTCGACCTTCAAGCCGTTCGTGCTGGCGGCGGCGATGGAGTACGGCAAGCGCAACCCCTTGCTCGAGGAGGACCAGGGTCTGTCGGATCGCGAGAAGGTCTCGCCGCTGAGCATCTACAACGGCGACGACAAACTGAAGATCAAGAAGTACAACGGCGAGGTCTGGAAAAACGAGAAGGGCGGCGAGTGGCTGCAGACCAACGACGGCCACAAGTCGGAGGGCAATATCACCCTTCGTGAGGCGATGCGGGTGTCCGCCAACTCCCCGTACGTCCAGCTGGGCATGGACGTCGGCACCGACAAGGTGAAGGCCATGGCCATGGCCGCGGGGCTCAAGGACGACAACAACATGGCCGATTCGAATGTGCCGTCGTTCTCCATCGGTACGTCCTCGCCCAGCGCGATCCGTATGGCCGGTGCGTATGCGACCTTCGCCGCCAGCGGCATGCAGCGCGAGCCCTACTCGGTCAAGGAAGTGAAGTACGAGGGCGATGTCATCTACCAGCACAAGGACGCCCCCAAGCGCGCCTTCGGCAATGACATCGCCGACAACGTCACCGATGTCCTGAAGAACGTCGTCGAGAAGGGAACCGGAACTCCCGCGCAGCTCCCCGGCCGCGACGTGGCGGGCAAGACGGGTACGACGGACGAGAACAGGTCCGCCTGGTTCGTCGGCTACACCCCGCAGCTGTCGACGGCCATCAGCATGTACCGGCTGGACGACGACGAGAAGAACACCCACCGCGAGTTCGAGAAGATGTTCGGTACGGGTGGCGAGGAGAAGATCCACGGTGCCTCGTTCCCGGCCCAGATCTGGCACGACTACATGGCGGAGGCGATGCAGGGTATGCCGGTCCTGACGTTCCCGAAGCCGGAGCCGATCGGTGAGAAGGTCTACGGCGGCGGTGCCCAGAGCCCCAGGCCGACGCCCACCGCCGTGGAGTCGCCCTCGCCGTCCGCCTCGCCGACCGAGTCGCCCTCGATGACTCCCTCCCCGCCCGCTCCCGACCCCAGCGACACCTGCAGCGCATGGGACTGGAACTGCCAGAACAACAACGGCGGAACCAATACCGGAGCTGCGAACGGTGGTGACGTCGGCGGTCCCAGTACCAGCCCATCGACGTCCGCCTCCCCGCCGAACGGCGGCAACGGCAATGGCAACGGCAACGGAAATGGCAACGGCAACGGGAACAATGGCGGGATCTTCGGAGGTCCGGGCGGCTGACGCCCGTTCGCCCGCAGAGACCGGCGACCCGGTCCGGCCATGAGGGCCGCCGCACCACACGGTGCGGCGG